>NZ_JBMKIA010000024.1:0-70253 GCF_049238215.1 Enterobacter cloacae complex sp. IR5441 | reverse complement strand
AACTTTTGCACGAAACGGCACATCTTCCAAAAGAGGGTTGTCAACCAAGTTTTGCACAAAACGGACTTTGATCCATTTCTAACTAAAATCTACAATCCAACCTCAGATTGCAAATAGCCAAAAAAACCAATGAGGGTAATAAATAATGATGAAGCGCAATATCCTGGCAGTGGTAGTCCCTGCCCTGCTGGTAGCCGGTGCAGCAAACGCTGCTGAAATCTATAACAAAGACGGCAACAAATTAGATCTTTACGGGAAAGCAGTTGGCCTGCATTACTTCTCTGATTACGCGGGCAACGATGGCGACAACACTTACGCGCGTCTGGGCTTCAAAGGTGAAACTCAGATCAACGATCAGCTGACTGGCTACGGTCAGTGGGAATACAACTTCCAGGGTAACAACTCTGAAGGTGGCGATGCACAGAACGGCAACAAAACCCGTCTGGCATTCGCAGGTCTGAAATTTGGTGACGCAGGCTCCTTCGACTACGGTCGTAACTACGGTCTGGTCTATGACGCAATCGGCATCACCGATATGCTGCCTGAGTTCGGTGGCGACACCGGCGCGAGCGATAACTTCTTCGCAGGCCGTACGGGTGGTCTGGCGACTTACCGTAACAGCAACTTCTTCGGCCTGGTTGACGGTCTGAACTTTGGTGTTCAGTACCTGGGCAAAAATGAACGTGATGACGCAGTACGTTCCAACGGTGACGGCTGGGCAACCTCTCTGAGCTATGATTTCGACGGTTTCGGCATTGTGGGTGCTTATGGTGCAGCTGACCGTACCAACAACCAGCAGACGCTGGAATGGGGTAAAGGTGACAAAGCTGAACAGTGGGCAACCGGCCTGAAATATGACGCGAACAACATCTACCTGGCAGCTATTTATGGCGAAATGCGTAACGCAGCGCGTCTGGGCAGCCGTGGTTTCGCTAACAAGTCTCAGGACTTCTCTGTCGTCGCTCAGTACCAGTTCGACTTCGGTCTGCGTCCATCCATCGCTTACTACAAATCTAAAGCGAAAGACGTAGAAGGTATCGGTGACGAAGACTACATCAACTACATCGACGTTGGTGCGACATACTACTTCAACAAAAACATGTCTACCTATGTTGACTATCAGATCAACCAGCTGAAAGACGACAACAAGCTGGGCATCAACAATGACGATATCGTGGCTCTGGGTCTGGTTTACCAGTTCTAATCAGCACACCTCGTTGTTATATGCTTAATGAACAGGGCTTCGGCCCTGTTTTTTTATTCCTGAGAGAAAATAATAGCGACTTTTGAAAAGCCGCACGCTTTTCGTCGCAAACGGTTGGCATTTTGTAAATCTACCGTTAACCTGATAGCGGATTTCACTTCTGTAATCACAATGGAACTTCGTCATGTTTGAGAACATTACTGCCGCTCCTGCCGACCCAATTCTGGGCCTGGCCGATCTGTTTCGTGCCGACGACCGCCCTGGCAAAATCAACCTGGGTATTGGTGTATATAAAGATGAAACCGGCAAAACTCCGGTACTGACCAGCGTCAAAAAAGCTGAGCAGTATCTGCTGGAAAACGAAACCACCAAAAACTACCTCGGTATTGATGGTATCCCTGAATTTGGTCGCTGCACCCAGGAGCTGCTGTTCGGCAAAGGCAGCACCATTGTGAGCGAAAAACGCGCCCGCACAGCGCAGACCCCAGGCGGTACCGGCGCACTGCGCGTGGCGGCAGATTTCCTGGCGAAAAACACCTCTGTGAAGCGTGTGTGGGTAAGCAATCCAAGCTGGCCGAACCACAAGAGCGTTTTTAATTCTGCGGGTCTGGAAGTGCGTGAATACGCCTACTACGACGCGGCAAACCACGCGCTGGATTTCGACGGTCTACTGGCCAGCCTGAGCGAAGCCCAGGCGGGCGATGTGGTGCTGTTCCACGGCTGCTGCCATAACCCAACCGGTATCGATCCTACGCTTGAACAGTGGGAACAGCTGGCTAAGCTGTCCGTTGAAAAAGGCTGGCTGCCGCTGTTCGACTTCGCTTACCAGGGCTTTGCCCGTGGTCTGGAAGAAGATGCAGAAGGTCTGCGCGCATTCGCCGCCGTCCATCAGGAGCTGATTGTCGCAAGCTCCTATTCCAAGAATTTTGGTCTGTATAACGAGCGTGTCGGCGCCTGTACGCTGGTGGCTGCTGACGAAGCAACCGTCGATCGCGCATTCAGCCAGATGAAGTCCGTGATCCGCGCTAACTACTCTAACCCACCGGCACACGGTGCGTCTGTGGTCGCGACGATCCTGAGCAACGATGCGCTGCGCGCAATCTGGGAACAAGAGCTGAACGATATGCGTCAGCGCATTCAGCGCATGCGTCTGCTGTTTGTGAACACGCTGGCTGAGAAAGGCGCTGACCGTGACTTCAGCTTCATCATCAAGCAGAACGGCATGTTCTCCTTCAGCGGCCTGACCAAAGAGCAGGTGCTGCGCCTGCGTGAAGAGTTTGGCGTGTATGCCGTTGCCTCTGGCCGCGTGAACGTTGCAGGTATGACGCCTGACAACATGGCGCCGCTGTGCGAAGCCATTGTCGCGGTGCTGTAACCTGCACCCATAAAAAAAGCCTGCATCGCGCAGGCTTTTTTATTTTACCGGGTTTACCAGACAGGCATTTCATCCTGAAGGAACGGGTTATGCAACCGCTCATCGCCCAGCGTCGACATCGGTCCGTGTCCAGGGATAAACGTCACATCATCACCTAACGGCAATAACTTCTGCTTAATCGACTGAATCAGTTGACCGTGATCGCCGCGTGGGAAATCGCTGCGTCCTACGCCCCCTTTGAAAATCACGTCACCGGAAATCAGCAGGCGCGACACGTCATCAAAGAAGACAATATGGCCGGGCGTATGCCCGGGGCAATGCAACACCTGTAAAGTTACATTCCCTACGTTAACGCGATCGTCTTCGTTCAGCCAGCGGTCCGGTGTCAGTGGCTGACAGTCATCCAGACCAAACATGCGGCTTTGGGCAGGTAGCCCCTGAAGCCAGAACTCATCTTCTTTTTCCGGGCCGATAATCGGCACACCGTAGTGTTCAGCCAGTTCTGCCGCTGCACCCACATGGTCGAGATGGCCATGGGTGAGTAAAATCTGCATCAGCGTTACACCGCTGGCAGCGACTTCCTGCTTGATTGTCTCAGCGTCGCCACCGGGATCAACAAGCGCGGCCAGTTTAGTTTGTTCACACCAGATCAATGAACAGTTCTGTGAGAACGCGGTAACCGGAATAATACGATAGTTCATACTGCTCCTGTGTTTCGTTATTACCAGTGCCGAACCGGCCCGGTATCAATATGCACAAAGTTGCTACGTGGGTAGTATCCTACACCACCTGCGCGCATAGATAACGCCGCTTTGCGAATATTGGCTAACGAAACGCCTTCAATATGGAAATCCATCGCCTGCCCTTTGGTGTGATAGCTTTTTTTCGCTACCCCACGGCTGTGGGCGCGCAGTTCATTGTTGGTATCCAGAGAGCGATAGCCAGAAATGAGTTGCACCGGCCTTTTGGTCCCCAGCAGTCCCTGCAAGCGGTAAAGCTGATCGAATAATCCAGGGTCGATGGCTTTGATTTTATTCGCGCGGAAATCACGGAAAAAATGGTTGAGTCTTGCTAATTCATCCTGAATATAGCCTCTGCCATCGAAAAATTCCGCTTTAAGCGTCTCACCAGTATGCAGATTGTTGAGCGTTAAAATACGCGGACGAGGTGTCGAGAGGGTGGCAAATGCTGGCGTCGGAAGGATGGCTGCTGCGCCCAGCGCAACGCCACCTAACGCCAGCAATTTGCGGCGATTAGCGTCAAATTTGTCCATGATAATCAGGTCTACAGGTAAAAGAAATTGTCAATATGCTTAGCGCACGAAGGGCACCATAACTGGCAAAGCTTGCTACGTCAAGGCGCCCAACCCCAGTGAATACGCGGCTTGCAGCCAGATCGCCTCATATTCACCATAACTTACGACAATCATTTTTACCGAACTACTTCATTTACCTGATTAATTGTTCCGCTTTTGGCAAAATTTGTGCGCCGGATCGCGCTGTCAGATCATAATTGTAAATATCTGTACGATACTGGGTGCGTCCGTCCGCGCCTACAAACGCCGTCAGATAGTAAAGATTGACCGGAATATTGTGGCGGATATTGACGTAACGCGTATCCCCCTGCTTCAGGGCATCTGATATCCGCGTATCGTTCCAGCCTGCATCCTGCAACAGCATATTCGCCAGCTCGGAGGCCTTGTTCACGCGGACACAGCCCGAGCTGAGTGCGCGTGCATCTTTCTGGAACAGATTATGGTTCGGGGTATCATGCAGGTAGATAGCGTCCGAACTTGGCATATTGAATTTGTAACGTCCCAGCGAGTTATGTGCGCCAGGTGCCTGCTGGAAACGAAACGGCAGGTTCGAAGGCGTAATCGTTGACCAGTCGACCATCCAGGGATCAATCGCTTCTTTGCTGTTCCAGCCACGCATCACCGTATAGTTATGTCGCTCCAGATAACCCGGGTCATTCCATACCTTAGGCAGGATATCTTTGCGCGCCAGCGTCGGCGGCACGTTCCACGGCGGGTTAACCACCACGTTATTCAGCGCGCTGCTCATCATTGGCGTTTTTCGGTCAGGTCGGCCGACAATCACGCGGGACGCCAGCACTTCGCTACCGTCCTGATAGTAGACCAGGGAGTACGCCGGAATGTTGACCATAATGCCGGTGGATAACGTGCCCGGCAGCAAGCGCAAGCGCTGGATATTCAACGCCAGCACTCCTGCCCGCTGGGCCGGAGAGACGTTCAGCCAGTCGCGAGTAGATGGACCAATCACGCCGTCAGCGCCAAGCCCCTGCGCGGCCTGGAACTGCTTCACTGCGGCGACCAGCTCGCGATCGTAAGCGGCGGGCTTATTGCTCAACGCAACGGCCGTTTTCTCTTTTACCGGCGCCGACGGGCTGACGACCGCATTTTGCGTCTCGTCACCGGGCAGCGCAATTTTAGGGCCGCTGTCGAGAATGCCGGAGCGTTTCATGATTTCGCGGATCGCAGGCACATCGCTGCTCCACTGCCCCGGACGCAGCGTTGTGGTGCCACGCAGCTGAGGCCACGGGCGGGAATCCGCAACCAGCTCAAGAAGCGACTGATGCATCGTGGCATATTGCGGATGGGCAGGCGCAAGGCTTGCGATAAAACGCGGCAGTTCGCCGTTATCCAGCGACAGCTGCCACTGATTAATGACGGACAGCGCAGGCGTCGCCAGCTTGTACGGTTTACTGCTGTATAACCAGCGGTTGCCGTTCACCGAAATCCCCGCCACAAACTGTAAGTAGCCCATCATGGCATCAGACAGCACCACGTCACGCGCCTGTCCGGAAACGGCAGGGTCGGTCAGGAGCTCAACCCAGGTCGTGAACTGCGGCTGAAAGCCTGCAATCGCCACTTCAGCCAGCTGCTGTTGGAAGGCTCGTACCGCCTCGCGATTTTCCCACATCGGTTTCATATCGCGCGCAGCGTAAAGCAGCGTGAGCTGGTTAATATAAGCGGGAGTATAGCCCGAGGGCAGGCCGGTCATAAGCTGCTGGCGTAATGATTCAGTATCGATGCCTTCCGGCAGCGGTTTAATGCCGGCCATGATGGCCGTCGCCGGAGACTGATCCAGCGGTTGTGACAGCGACGTCGGCTGCGCGCCCATCGTCGCGTAGCTGTCAGTCGGTACAATTTCAGGCTCATCGGCCTGAGCGGTAAACAGTGGAGCAAACATCACTGTCAGGCACAAACTCAGCGCAGACAGCTGACGACCACGATTTTTCTTAAGCAACATCCCTTGCCCCCTGTTTTTCACGACATGCCCATTATTCTGGAGCTTTCCTTCAGTATAGAAAGGCATACTCGCTGCTGCCTTACCTTATGTAAAGAAGTTTAAAGATAACGCAGCCCTGAACACAAGTTAAGTGAATAAAAAAAGCGGCGCATGAGCGCCGCTATTTGTCGCACCCCGGGTTAAGAGGCGTCAGCCGTGCCCGGTAATGACTCCGGTGGCTGCGGGGCGAAACCACGCAGGCCCACGACGTGTACGTGTTCACTGTTCTGAAACACCTTACGCACCAGCTTGTAGGTTGTCCCTTTTTCCGGACTGATGTTTTCCGGCGCCGCGATGATGAGCTGCATATCGAGTCGCTCGCAAAGCTCAAACAGCGTGGCGATGGAGCGGGCGTCGAGACGCGCGGCTTCATCGAGGAACAGCAGACGGCATGGCGAGATGTCTTTGCCGCGCAGACGACGCGCTTCATCTTCCCAGCTCTGCACCACCATCACCAGAATCGACATACCGGTACCGATAGCTTCACCGGTAGAGAGCGCACCGGATTCCGCGCGCAGCCAGCCGTCTGAGCCACGGTTAACCTCAACTTCCATTTCCAGATAGTTGCGGTAGTCCAGCAGCTCCTCGCCGATGGTTTGCGGCGTACGCTGGCCCATGTCAATCTGCGGATTCAGACGCTGATATAGCTTCGCCAGCGCTTCGGAGAAGGTCAGGCGGTTACTGTTGAACAGATCCTGATGCTGTTCGTGCTGTTCAGACAACACGTCCAGCAGCGTGGAGTGCGCCTCACGCACGTTCACGTTCAGCCGCACGCTGTTGACCTGGCCAAACGACACGCTTTGCAGGCCCTGGTTCAGCTGACGGATACGGTTCTGCTCGCGTTGAATGGTTTTACGAATAATATTCGCCACGCTGCGGGAGCTGATTGCCAGCTTCTGCTCGCGGGAGGTCAGCTCCTCCGTCAAACGGCCCAGCTCGATCTCCATCTGTTCGATCGCTTCCACCGGATCGTCGGTACGGATGATGTCCTGACGAATACGCTCGCGTAAGTGCTGATAAACCGCCACGAAGAACTGAATTTTGCGCTCAGGACGCTTCGGATCTTCGGACATACGCAGCACGTCGCGCAGGTGTTCGTTATCCGCCACCGCCAGACGCAGCGCGCCCAGCGCCTTATCCGACATAGAGCGCAGTTCATCGGCTGACAGGTACGCCAGCTCGCGACGATGCAGACGACGCTCCACGTTGTTATCTTTCACCATGCGCATCACCGCGCACCACCCCGCCTTCGCGGTCACAACCTGTTCACGCATCTCGTGATAGTCACGCTCCAGCTTGCGCAGGCGTCGCGTCAGGTTGTCCATCTCTGCTTCACAGAAGGTCAGCGCTTTTTCCAGCTGATTCCGACGCGCGCGGTTGTTGCTGAGCTGAGCATGCAGCTCATCGCGACGAATACGCGCCCGCTCTTCTGCACCGCTGTCGGCGCGAACGCCGATGTCCTGCAACTCTTTATGCAGATCGTTTAACAGCTCTTTCTTGGTGTCGAAGGAGCTTTTCAGCGAGGCCATGACCTGGCTGTACTGGCTCAGCTGTGCGGCGTGAGTACGCATCGCTTCACGGGCGCGCGTACGCTCTGCTTCGGCCTGCTCAAGACGCTGGCGCAGCTTTTCATTAAGATCGCTGTTCCCGCTCAGCATTTCTGCTGAATCGGAGTAGCCGAAGTGTGCGCGACGTTGCACCACTTCCGTCAGGGCAAACGCCTGCTGACGCGCTTCGCGCTGCACCTGCTGTGACCAGGCATAATCCTCTTTTAACTGCTCAAACTGTTCCGGGTCGCTCTGGAGAACGGAAACCATCGGCTCCAGTTTTGCCAGCTGATTGCCGTGCTGCTGCACAAAGCGCGCCGCTTCCTGCGCTTCGTCCAGACGTTCCTGAATTTCGTCCACGCGGTCGGCGAGCGTATCGTCCGCCAGCAGGTTCAGGCGCGGCAGGATGCGGTTAAGGGCCGCAACGCCCTCTTTCGCCTGCTCGAACTGCACGCGGCTTTGCTGGTTGTCATTTTCATGGCTGGCAAGCGCACGCTCCAGCTCTCCACGACGGGTGTTGAGCTTGCGAATTTCAGCTTCCGGATCGGGCTCAAAGGCAACGCCCAGGTGGCTGCCGATAAAGCGGCTGAACGCCTGATGCAGACGCTGCGTTTTTTGAACATCAAACGACAGGGTTGCAAAACGCTCAGAAAGCGTTTCGCGCTCAGCGTGCAGGCTTTCAATACGGTTTTCACGCGCGGCGCGGCCAAACAGCGGCAGTTCCGGGAAGCGCGAATAGCGCCACTGGCGATCGGCGATTTTCACCACCACCGCTTTTTCCAGCTCGTCGACGCTGAATACGCTGTCATCAAACGACTGCGGATCCCCTTCGATGAGGTAGAGATCTTCCGGGCAGTCTTCCAGCCCTGCAAGCTGGTCCGAAATCAGCGACAGATCCGGCACCACAATCGCGTTACGGGATGGACCGTACAGCGCGGAGAAGTACGGCGCATCGTCCAGGCCGACATCGTCGTAAATTTCAGACAGCAGCACGCCGCCGAAACGCTCGGCTAAGGCATTCAGGCGCGGATCTTCTGAGCCGCCAGGCTGGCTTAAACGCTCGATCTCTTCATCGACGTCACGCTTGCGCGCACCCACTTCGTCACGCTCAACAATCGCTTCACGCTCGCGCTCCAGCAGCTGTTGCATGTATTCGGTGACGTCCTGGCTGGAGGCAAACTCCTGGCCACACTGTTCGCTGAGCTGGTTCAGGCTGCTTTGTGCAGCCAGCCAGATCGGCGCACGCTGTAAGAGCGTCTTCGAACGCGACTGAAGCTGTTCCAGCTCCTGACGCAGCGTCATGCGCTGTTCGCTGGCGTTCGATACGGTATCCGACAGGGCCGCAATACGCGCTTCCAGCTCCTGGTGCAGGGCCTCAAGCTCGTCGAAATCGTAATTTTTACCCTGACGCTTGCAGAATTCCGCCAGCAGACGCTCGGCTTCCTGCTGTTCACGCAGACGCTGTTCCAGCTCGTTCAGGCGCATGCGCAGCGGCTGCACCTGTTCGGCCAGATGGCGTTGATTGACGCCGTCGCGCAGCAGCTCACGGGCAACGTCCCACGCTTCGTTACGCGCCAGCGGACCGTTGATCGCCACCACCAGCTGGTACGCCTGCTCAAACTGGCTATGCGCCGTTTGCGCCACGCTCATTTTCTGATCGAGAGAAAGCAGTTTCTCAGTGGCTTCCTGCTCTTTGGCCTGGAAGGTATCCAGCCATTCGTCAGCGCTTTCCGGGGTCAGGTCCGGCAGATGGCACAGCTCTTTGGCACGCTGCAACGCCTGCAATGCCTGGTTGTACTGAATCGCACGCGTCTGCTGCACATCCAGCGCCTGCTGGTAATCAGCAAGCTGGCTTTTCAGCTCATCCACTTCCAGCTCGGCGGCTTCCGCGCGGGCTTCGTTCTCTTCCTGCAAATCGGCGGCTTCGGCCACCACTTCATTTTGCTCTTCAAGACGAATTTGCAGCTCATCCAGATCGGCTTCATAGCGCTCGATTTTTTCCTGCTGACGCAGCGCGGTCTGCACCAGGTTCAGGTGATCGCTGGCCGCCTGGTAATCGGCTTCCAGATCCCCTTCCGCACCGTTGTGCTCGCCCAGTTCGCGCGCCATTTCGACATGCTTATACTGCTCAGCCACCAGCTGTTTGCGGGAGGTAAACAGCTCGCGGCGGTATTCCAGCGCCTGATCGAGATGAATACGGCGCTCGTTGGCGTGGCGCATATAGTCCGCCGCCACGTAGTTGGTGGCTTCGCTGATCAGGTGCTTAAACAGGTCGCGGTCAGACTGTGTGACGCGAATCGCTTCCAGCGTCATGCGGTTTTCACGCAGCGCGGCTTCCATATCCTGGAAGGCCTTACGCACGCCGCTGTTTTCCGGCAGCAGGTAGTCGCGCAGGGAGCGAGTAATGGCGCTGGAGATACCGCCGTACAGGGAGGCTTCAATCAGACGGTAGTATTTACTACGATCTGACGCGCTGCGCAGACGACGGGCTACCACGCCGAGATCGAACATCAGAGAGTGATAGTCGGTAATGGAGTTAAACTGCTTAAACTGCACGCCTTCGATAGCTTCCAGCTTGTCTTTCAGCTCCTGGAGCGTGAGGACGCGCGCCTGACGTTCATTCAGGGTTTCCGTCAGCAGCGCGGTCGGCTGTACGGAGGTTGGTAGTCCCTGGATCGCAAACGGTTTGATATCTACTTTACGGTCGCGGCCAGCAACCTGTTGCAGACGCACGCCTACAACCACGCGCTGATGGCGGGAGTTGATCACGTCCAGCACTGAATAACAGACGCCCGCTTTCAGCTTACCGTGCAGACCTTTATCACGAGAGCCGCTCGTGGCGCCCGCTTCAGTGGTGTTACGGAAGTGCAGCAGGGTCAGGTCAGGGATAAGCGCCGTCACGAAGGCCGCCATGGTGGTGGATTTACCCGCCCCGTTACCGCCGGAGAGCGTTGTCACCAGCTCATCCAGATCGAAGGTTCGGGCAAAGAAGCCGTTCCAGTTAATCAGCGTTAGTGAGCGAAATTTACCGCGTTCAATCATTACTCTTCCTCCCCGCTATCCGGCTGATTCTCTTCGTGCTCGTCATTGAGCTGCAAATGGTTTTCCACCGGCATCGCTTCACCGTCACGGATCATGCGCAGCTGCGCTTCACGCGCATCGTCACCCGCACGCACGTCGGCGCCAAAACGGAAGACCGATTCGGTAATACGGAACTTGCTGCTGTCGTGACCCATGAACCAGACCATTCCCAGACGGCGCAGACGGTTCAGGGAAGAGCGAACTTTTTCCTGTAATTTCTGACGGTCCAGATCGGACCCCGTTGAGCGGTTATTGACCAGCTTGAGCAGCTTGCTTTCATCCGCCAGCGACAGCAGCTCATCGTAAAGCTCCTGCTGGGTGAAGATCCCTTCATTCGCCAGACGTTCCGGGCTGAGATAGAGGTAGCAGAGAATTTTGCCGACCATCATATCCAGTTCGGAAAGCACCGAGCGCGGAATAAGCGTGGTAGAGCGCGGACGCAGGTAGAAAAACCCTTCCGGCGCGCGGATCAGCTCAACGTTATAGCGAGCGTAAAACTCTTCCAGGTACTCCTGAAAGTCCATCAAAAAGGCGTGATTATCCAGCTCGTCAAGGCCAATGTGACGACCGGCACGCAGCTGGCTATCCAGCGCCGGAAACAACGGATTCGCCAGCGCCTGTGCCAGCTTAACTGGCATCACGTGTTCAATATTTGTCAATGACATGCGCCTGTACCTTGGCTCCGTAATCGTTAATCAGCTGCCACTTCGGCGGCAGTCCGGTGAAATCGGCTTGTGCGATGCCCAGGCGCACCGCCTGGTCTACAACAATGCGGGCAACATCGAAGTGGCGCGCGCGCGGATACTGCGCCAGATAGTCGCGTACCACGAGGCCAAGATCCAGCGGTGCTTGTCTGGTTTTGTAGACAGCGAGCTGTTCTTCGATCATCGCCGCAAGCTGCTCGCGAATTTCGTTAAATTCTTCGTATTCCAGATCCGGTGGCAGTTCACCGGTGACCTCTTCATCACGCAGCGCCATCTCTTCGTCGCGCATATCCAGCAGACGATCGGCGTTGGCGTAGGTCAGCGCCCACGGCGCATCGAAGTAGGTCTGTACCGACTGGCGCAGACGTTGAGCAAAGACGCGATTCTTATCCATATCGATGGCGGTACGGATAAATTTATGCACGTGGCGGTCGTAACCGATCCACAGGTCGATCGACTGCTGGCCCCAGCTGATAATGCGGTCAAGCTTGCTCTGCAAATCAAACACCAGACGGTCGATAAAATGCAGATCGTCGTGCGCCATCGTCGCGTCCTGAATGCGCAGCAGATTGGCCTGTAGCTTATCTCCCGCCGCCTCCAGCGTATCCTGCAACTCACGCAGCGTACCGGACGTTTCTGACAGCAAGAGTTCACAGCTGGAGATGGCCGCACGCCAGTCTTTATTAAGCAGTTGAGCGATATCGTCTTTCACCTGCTGCTGCTGTTCGTCCATCAGACGTTGAGTCAGATCGATACTGTCGAAAATCTCGGCGACCGAGTATTTCAGCGGCGCGTAAACGTTGCGATGCCAGTGGAATTCGTCACCGTTTTCATCAGCCGCGTCGGCGGCACGCTTCAGCTCACCTGCAACAATAGAGAGCTGCATGGAGAGACGCAGCGTGGAAAATTCGCGCTGGCGGATGTAATAGTCGGTAATGCCAATGCCCAGTGGCGTAAGACGATAGATGGCGTTTCCTTCCGCCTGCTCGCTGGTAAAGCGGTTCAGCAGACGTTGACGCACCATATCATTGATTGCGTTGTTGGCACGCACGCTAATGGTTTCGCTGGTTTGCTCAAACGCATCACTGACGTGGCGGAACGCATCCACCAGTTCGCCTTCACTCATTTCGCCATCCAGGCGTTCGCCGTTTAGCGTCGCAACCGCCAGCAGGAATGAGAGTCTGTCTACCGGCAGCGAGATGGAGAAATCGTTTTTCCTGGCCCAGGCAACCAGTTCGGGGACTGTCTGGGAAAATTCACTCATAGATTATCCTTGCATCTGCGGCTTGCGCGCGGTGACGTGTATATAGCGGCCAAGGCTCAGATAAGGCTCCTGGCGGCAGTACCGCGTCTCTATTTCTGTTAAGGCGTCTAAACAGTCATCCTGTTTTTGTTTATCACGCAGATAATCATGAAACACCCTCACGCCGGTTTTGCCGGTAATTTCCCAACCGATCTCCTCCAGCCAGCCATAGACCTGCTGCGGTTCACGGGGGAAATCCGGTGAAAGCGTGCGTCGTTTCTTTTTATACATGCCCTGCTGTACATAGCCAAAATTGCCGACCAGCACGTTTCGCATTAGCAGGCCGTTGGCATTGTAAAACATCAGCGATAACGCACCGCCCGGGCGCAACATCGACCACAGCGTTTTTAACATCGCTTGTGGTTCGGCGATCCATTCGAGCACAGCATGAAACAATATCAGATCAACCTGCGTTTCCAAATGCTGCGGAATGTCCTGAGCGGCGCAATGTATAAAATGCATGTTGTCGCTCACACCTTTCTCTTCTGCCGCTCGCCCTGCGCGCGCAACCATCTCGGCAGAAAGATCGCAAAGCGTGACGTGATGTCCCCGCTGCGCCATCAGAATTGCAGTCTGACCTTCCCCACCGCCGGCATCCAGCACGCGCAACGGTCGGTCACCGAATTCAGCCAGCAGCTTGTCCAGATCCTGCCAGAGGATCGTCTGACGCAGCTGACCTTTGGTGGTGCCATAAATGTTGCGCGAAAACTTTTCCGCGATGTCATCAAAATTGCGATCCCGCATTGGGAGGGTTCCACTCACTGCAAAACCGCTATTTTGTCACACCCGCGCGGAGAATGAACCACTCTGGTGTAATATCACCGACAATCGCCTGCTGTATGGTTAAAAAAGGAACCAAAAAGGATGCTTTTTACCCTAAAAAAATATACCGGAGGCATGATGCTTCCCCTTCCCCTGCTGTTGCTTCTCATCGCGCTGGGGCTGGCATTGATATGGTTTAGCCGTTTTCAGAAAAGCGGTAAATCCCTCGTTACCGTGGGCTGGCTGGCGCTGCTGTTACTCAGCCTGCAACCGGTCGCTGACGGTTTATTACGTCCGATTGAAAACACCTACCCGACATGGCAGGGAAATCAGAAGGTGGGCTATATCGTGGTGCTGGGCGGCGGGTATACCTGGGATCCGAACTGGGCGCCCAGCTCGAACCTGATCAACAACAGCCTGCCGCGCCTGAACGAGGGGATCCGCCTGTGGCTGGCCAATCCGGGATCGAAGATGATCTTCACGGGCGCTGCGGCAAAAACCAACCCGGTCAGTACCGCTGAAGCAGGAGCAAGAGTGGCTGAATCGCTTGGCGTACCACGTTCCGCCATCATCACGCTGGATAGCCCAAAAGATACCGAAGAAGAGGCGGCGGCGGTGAAACAGGCCATCGGTGATGTACCGTTCCTGCTGGTGACCTCTGCTTCACACCTGCCGCGCGCAATGATTTTCTTTGAGAAGCAGGGCCTGCATCCGCTTCCTGCTCCGGCAAACCAGATGGCTATTGACGCCCCGCTCAATCCGTGGGAACGGATAATCCCGTCCCCGGTATGGCTGATGCACAGCGATCGCGTCGGCTACGAGACGCTTGGCCGCCTCTGGCAGTGGCTCAAAGGTTCGTCAGGCAAGCCAGGGCAGGAGTGATTTTGCGGCCAGCTCGAAACTGGCGCGATTAAAGCGCCCGGTGTTGACCAGCTGCGCCACCTCATCCCAGAGAAGATAGAGCCAGCGTCGCCAGAGAAAGGCCTCCGCAACGGGGGCGCGCTGAAGATAGTGCCAGAGCAAATCTTCCGCCGCCCCGCCCTCGCTCAGCCTGAACAGTTCGTACTCGCGCGGCGCCCAGAGCATGATCCCCGGCCCGACCATCGCCAGCAGCTGGTCGCTGCGCGAGTCTTTAAGCATACTGCGCAGCGTGAAATTGCCGTGAACCAGCACGCAGTTGTCGTTAAAACCCTCAAACAGCGTCGGCAGACACTCCCGGGTGCGGAATAAAATACGTTTGTCCTGCATCGTTAAACCGGTGTTGTTGAACTGGTTCAGCGTGCCCCACAGCACTTCAACACGCTGGCGATACCACAGCGGCCACAGGTTTTCCTGCGTGCTGTCCACCGCGCCAACAAGGCCCCGGCTGTCCTGCCGATGCCAGGCAAGCAGAGCCTCGACAATCTGATCTTTCAGCTGTTCCCAGCGCTCCGGTGTACGCGTCGGGGCTTCAACAGAAACCCCGCGTAAACGCTCGATAAGCAGAACATCCGGGCCGGGATGCTCCTCATGGGTCATCACGCCGTAGACCGTCGGCATGCGGACTGTCCCTTCCCGCGCCAGCATCGACATTTTCCAGGCCAGCTGTCTGGCGACGCCCGGCGAGGTAAAACTTCTGGCCATCAGCGGCATGGGGTTTCCCTGACTGTCGTACAACGACCAGAGTGCGGTGTCGGCCTTTTCATTCACGCATTCCACCCGGCTTAGCTTTTCGCCAAGGAGATGGCTGAGTTCAGCACGCAGCTGTTCCATATGAGATTACCCCCATTAAGACTACTGCTTTTATAATGAGCGCGCGAAACCCGGATGTCACCCGGTAGAGATCAATAATGAAAAAGAAAAGGAAAATAGCCAGGCGGGAGAGCATCCCCCCAGACGAGGGGATGCCAGCGAATTAACGCATTTCGACGCGTACGCGCTCGAGATCTTCAGGGGTATCCACGCCGGTGCCTGGGATTTCCTGGGCAACCGCAACGTGAATTTTCTCGCCGTACCACAGCACGCGAAGCTGTTCGAGCATTTCAATATGCTCCAGCGGGCTTGGTGCCCAGACGACGTAGCGACGAATAAAGCCGGCGCGGTAGCCGTAAATACCGATGTGGCGCAGGAAGGTTTCGCCGATTGTCTCTTTCGATTGCGCGAAACGATCGCGATCCCACGGAATGGTGGCGCGGGAGAAATAGAGCGCGTAGCCCTCTGCGTCCATGACCACTTTCACCGCATTCGGATTGAACGCCTCTTCAGCGTGGTGAATCGGCACCGCGAGGGTCGCCATCCCGACCTGACGCTGAGCCAGGTTGTCGGCCACCTGACGGATAATCGCCGCCGGGATCATCGGCTCATCGCCCTGCACGTTCACAATCACCGTCTCGTCGCTGAAACCGCATTTTTCGACGACTTCCGCCAGGCGCTCGGTGCCTGACTGATGATCGGCACGGGTCATGCACACTTCCCCACCCGCGGCCTCAACCGCGCGCGCAACATCCGGGTGATCGGTGGCGACGATGACGCGTCCGGCGCCCGATTCGCGTGCCCGTTCAAGGACATGCACAATCATCGGTTTGCCATTGATATCCACCAGCGGTTTACCTGGCAGGCGCGTTGAAGCATAACGCGCAGGGATAATGACAACAAAACTCATGGTTTGATCTCTTCTGCCACCAGGGAACGGGCTTCATTTTCCAGCAGGACCGGAATACCGTCACGCAGCGGGAACGCCAGGCTGTCCAGTTTGCAAATCAGCTCTTGTTTATCCTGGCTGTAATACAGTTTGCCGTTGCACACCGGGCAGGCAATAATTTCAAGTAAACGGTGATCCATAGTTCCTCCGTATGGGTAATCGCTAAAGCTTATCACATTCCCTTTTCAGGGAGTGCCTGTTTCCCAGCCACCTCGACAGGTCGTAAACAGCCCCGCAGGCACGCGACCGAGTACAATTTCATGCGCCCCCTGCCAGCGGGCAAATTCACTGAGCGCAGTCGTTAACCCTTTTTCCAGGCCAGCCGTCACCTTTATGCCCTCTTCAAGCCAGAGCGCGATAATTTCAAGCATGCCGGTTTTACGGTGCATTTTAGCGTCCATGCGCCCGACTAGCTGGCCTTTGTGCAGCAGCGGCAAAACAAAATAACCATACTGCCGCCTGGGCGCCGGAGTGTAGCATTCCAGACGGTAGCTGAAATTAAACAACTGCCCGGCCCGCTTTCTGTCCCAGACAACGGGGTCGAACGGCGACAGCACGGCACTGTGGGTCGCCTGGAGTTTGCCCTCCTGCGCCTGCGCCAGCAGAGGGAACAAATCCGCATGCAACCACATTTCACCTAACGACTCTACCGAGACCGGCATGACGCGCTGTTCGCGCTGCCACGATTCCAGCAGTGGTTTTAGCTGCGGCTGACGCAGACGATAATAATCCGCCAGCCACTGTGGACGGAAGATGCCAAGGCTGCGGGCGCTATTCCCGAGCATGATGGCTTCGGCAGCGTCCTGAGACAGCAGGTCACGCGTATCGTCCCAGTGAGGCATAACGCGGTGTGTGAGGTCATAGACGCGCTGAAAGTTGCGACGCTCGACCACCATCACTTTGCCCGACGTAAACAGCCCTTCAAGATGGCGTTTGTGCGGTTTCCACTCCCACCATCCGCTTGCGCCTTTTCGCGGGTGTTCAAAATCCGCGGAGCGTACCGGCCCGTTTTCCTGAATATGGGCAATCAGTTGCTCTATTTCATCCGCGTGTTCCACCATCCACTCCTGACGGTATTTCCAGCCCATTTTGTCCGGGGCGAGCATGCGGTGACGCACCAGTGCAAAATCGCTGCGCGGGAGAAAACAGGCTTCGTGCGCCCAGTATTCCATCAGTTCGCCCTGACTTAGCGCATTATCCAGCCACTGCGGAGGATAGTTTCCCAGGCGGCTAAACAGGACCAGATACGGGCTACGCGCCACGATGTTAATGGTGTCGATTTGCAGCAACGACATGCGTTGCACGGTAGAGAGGATATCCGCTGGCTGCGCGCGGCGACGGGGCTTTTTCAGAAGCCCCTGGGCGGCAAGATGCAAGTTTCGTGCGGCTGCAAGTGAGAGTTGCGGTAGAGACATGCGTTTTCCTGTCAGTCAAAGCGCCACCGGAACCGCGTAGAAGTTACTGCACTAACGCGAGCAGTTCCTTGAGCAAATGTTCCGGCTGTTCGCCGCTGAGTTCAGCGTCAACCGGCAGATACCACCAGTTTTCTTTCGCAAAGGCCCGGCATTTTACCGCGTCTTTTTCCGTCATGATCAGCGTCTGTCCCGGCGTTGCCAGCCTTTCAACCTCTTCGGCAACTAACGCCTGGTGATCGGCGAGCGGCACCCGTTTATCAAGCTTTGCGCCGCACTGCTCCAGCGTTGCGAAGAAACGCGGCGGATGACCTATACCGGCCATCGCAACCAGATGTTCCAGTTGCGCGACGTCTTTACGCACGCCGGTCAACATATTCACGGCCTGTCCGGGACGAAGATGCATCGGGATTTCGCCCGCTCTGGCTTCACCACCGTTTACAATCACAGCATCGACGCTCTTCAGGCGCGACGCACGCTCACGCATTGGACCGGCTGGCAGCCACCAGCCGTTGCCAAAACGCCGCACGCCGTCAATGACCACGATCTCTTTGTCACGCGCCAGCGCGTAATGCTGCAAACCATCATCGGTAATAACGATTTGTACGTCATGCTCCGCAAGCAGTGCCTTTACGGCATCACTGCGCACCGGCGATACCGCAACCGGCGCGCCTGTACGCTGGTAAATCAGTACCGGCTCATCGCCGGCTTCAGCGGTTGTCGTAGCTGGGCTCAGCACCAGTGGATACTGCGCCGCTTTACCACCGTAACCGCGTGAGACAACTCCCGGGCGGATACCGCGCCTCTGGAGCTGTTCTACCAGCCAGATCACCACCGGGGTTTTGCCGTTTCCACCCGCCGTCAGGTTGCCGACCACCACCACCGGTACCGGTGCGCGCCAGGCGCGCTTGATCCCGAGGCGATAAAGCAGACGAATAGCACCGCTCACCAGGCCATACAGCCAGGAGAGCGGGAGAAGCAGCACCCACAGAGGGGATTCCCCCGACCAGATGCGTGCAATCATTGACCGAACTGCATTTTATGAAGCTGCGCGTAAACACCACGCTGTTCCAGCAGGTCCGCATGGCTGCCGCGTTCAACGATCACGCCATCTTCCACCACCACGATTTCGTCAGCCTGTTCGATGGTCGACAGACGGTGCGCAATAACCAGCGAGGTACGGTTTTTCTGTAATTCATCCAGAGCCGACTGGATAGCGCGTTCAGATTCCGTATCCAGTGCGGACGTTGCTTCATCGAGGATCAGAATCGGGCTGTTGCGCAGCAGCGCACGGGCAATCGCGATACGCTGACGCTGACCACCTGAGAGCAGCACCCCGTTTTCGCCAATGATCGTATCCAGACCGTTATCCATTTTGTTAATGAAGTCCATCGCATAGGCCATACGCGCCGCATTCTCAATCTCTTCACGGCTGTACTCTTCGGTACGGGCATACGCAATGTTGTTCGCCACTGTATCGTTGAACAGATGCACGTTCTGCGAGACCAGCGCGACCTGGTTACGCAGCGACTGGAGGGTATATTCCCGCAGGTCGTGACCATCAAGCAGGATCTCGCCCTGGTCGATATCGTAGAAACGGGTAATCAGGCTGGCAATGGTCGACTTGCCCGAACCGGAACGACCGACCAGCGCAACGGTTTTACCCGCCGGGATGGACAGGCTGATATCACGCAGCGCCGGCACTTCGCGGCCTGGATAGGTAAAGGTGACGTTACGGAATTCCAGGTCGCCTTTAGCGCGCTCGATCACGCGTGTACCTTCATCTTTTTCCTGTTCGGAATCGAGGATGCTGAACAGCGTCTGACAGGCTGCCATCCCGCGCTGGAACTGGGCGTTGACGTTAGTCAGCGATTTCAGCGGACGCATCAGCGCAATCATGGATGAGAACACCACCGTAATGGTACCCGCAGTCAGGGTTTCCATGACGCTCGGGAAACTGGCGGCATACAGGACGAAGGCCAGGGCCAGAGAGGCAATCAGCTGAATGATCGGATCGGAAATCGACGAGGCCGATACCATTTTCATTCCTTGCAGGCGCATTCTGTTGCTGACCTTGTCAAAGCGTTTGGTTTCGACTTCCTGACCGCCGAAAATCAACACTTCCTTATGGCCTTTCAGCATCTGCTCGGCGCTGGTAGTCACCTGCCCCATCGTATTCTGCATATTTTTACTGATGTTGCGAAAACGCTTTGATACCACGCGGATCGCGATGGAGACAATCGGCGCCAGCACAATAAGGATCAGCGACAGTTGCCAGCTGTAATAGAACATCATCGCGAACAGGCCGATGATGGATGCGCCTTCACGCACAACGGTAATCAGTGCGCTGGAAGAGGACGACGCCACCTGCTCTGAATCGTAGGTAATACGCGACAGCAGGGTGCCGGTTGACTGTTTGTCAAAGAATGAGACCGGCATCCCCATCATATGACTGAATAATCGACGGCGCATGGTCATCACCACTTTACCGGATACCCAGGAGATGCAGTAGCTGGATACATAGCTGGAGATTCCGCGTAAGATCATCAGCCCAATAACCACCAGCGGCATCCATAGCAGCACTGAACGATCCGTTTTACCGAAACCGTCATCCAGTAACGGTTTGAGAAGCGATAACATAAACGTATCGCTGGCTGCGTTGAGGATTAACGCTACGCCCGCCACGATCAAGCCTGCTTTGAAAGGAGCAATCATCGGCCAGAGCCGGCGGAACGTTTGCCACGTGGAGAGATCTTTGTCGTTATGCATTCAAAAAACCAGCATTTGTTGAAATAGCCGCATATTCTACCCGTTATCTACGGGCGCGCCAAACCACTGATGATACCAACGCGGTAAATAGTGTTCGCGTAAGCGACGAATTTGCCGACTATGGTGCGAAAAGGTCACAGATATCTGCCCGGAGTGCGGGGTATCAAGCCAGAGATACCCCTCCGTTCGATAGCGCCGGACCACTTTAATGGAAGGGAAACGCCACGCGTTATAGCGGGCCATTGAGGCCAGCGAAACCTGCCCCTCCACGCGCTGTAGCAACGGTGTTGAAGATGACGTGTTACTTCCATGATGCGGCACCTGAATCAGTGTAGACGCAAGCTGACGCCAGCGGTGGCTTAGCATTGCCAGTTCTGCCTGCGCTTCAATGTCTCCGGTCAGTAAAACGCTCTGTTCGCCGTCATCGATTTTTACCACGCAGGAGCGATTGTTACCTTTCGCCGAGGTGTTTTCGGGTGGCCAGTGCACGGAGAACGTTAAACCCTGCCACTGCCATCGCTGTCCTCGAAAGCACGGAAGATGTCCGGACCAGGATAAGGGGCTCCTGATCCACATTGCGGGCCAGGCAGCTTTTAGCGATGCCAGTCCCCCCGCGTGGTCGAGATGTTCATGGCTCAGGATCGCCCCTTCCGGTTTCAGATGATGCCAGCGTAGCCAGGGGATAATCAGCTGCTGCGCACTGTCCCCACCGGGCCATGCCAGCCCGGTGTCATACAGAATGGCCTTCCCGTGACGCTCAATGACCATCGCCAGCCCCTGCCCTACATCCAGCATATGCAGGGACCAGCTGTCTGTTTTAACCCTGTGCCAGAGGGGAAAGGCCAGCACCACGCTGCCTGCCAGACAGACTGCGGGTGCTGCGCTGAAGGCCCTGAATCGCCAGCCAATGACCAGCAGCCACGGCAGTAACGTCAGGTATTGCCAGCGTTCATCAACGTCCTGCCAGCCATTCGGTAAACGCATCAATAGCCAGAAAAGCCCTGCCAGAGATTTATCAGTAGCCAGCCAGACAATACTTTCCAGCGCAGCGACCGGAAACAGATGCAGAAACATGCCGAGCAGGATCAGCGGAACTGAGATAAACGTGACCAGAGGAACGGCAAACAGGTTCGCCACCAGCGAGGAGAGGCTGAAACCATGGAAAATCAGGACCTGAAGCGGCAACAGAAGCAGCAGCATTCCAACCTGCAAATACACTAGCGTCGCCAGCGGCCGCAGGCACCGGCCACGTTGCCAGTGCGGGAGAGGCAACCACTGATACCAAAAAATAAGCGCGGCGACCGCAAACGCTGACAACGCCAGGCTTTGTGACAGTACCGCCAGTGGGTCGAAAATCAGGATCGCCGCCACGCAGGTAAGCCATACCTGCCAGGGCGACCACTGGCGACCACTCATTTTTAATGCAGCCAGTACCACAAGCGCGATAACCGTGCGCAGCGCGGGCGGCTGCAAGCCCGTTAGCCATGCGTAAAACGCGGCAAAAATCAGCCCTGCCAGCAAGGGGATTTGCCAGATAATCCAGCGGCCCGGCAGGAAGAACTGAATGCCCCGCGCCAGAAACCAGATGACAGAAGCGGCCAGCGCAATATGTAATCCCGAGATTGCCATCAGATGCATCGTTCCGGTATCACGCATCAGGTTTTTTATCTCCCGCGAGACCGACAGCCGCTCCCCCATCCCCAGCCCCAGGATCACGGGTCCCCACTGATATGCTGAAAGAGTATTCTGTAGTGATGTCAGGTATTGCGCACGCAGACTACAGCCTTCGTCAACGAGCGCCGCATGGGTAAACCGTCCACTCAGCGTCTGGTGTCGGGCAAAGGCATTTTTCTGTGAATCATAGCCGCCATCGTTGAGTTCTCCGTGTACCGCCCTGAACCGCAGGGTCATTGCCCAGCGTTGACCCACGCAGACGTTTTGCGGCAGATAGTTGCCATACAGCGCCACGCCCATGGCAGCCCACACGCGTTCTCCATTGAGGCTGACAATTCTTCCCTGATGCATCGTTGCGCCGTCCGTTGCGGTAATGACCACCTCGGCCTGCTGCGGTGCTTGCGTTAAATAGTTCATCGGCCACACGCTTTCCTGAGCGGCCAGGATCCCCCAGCACATAAAAAGCAATGCGAGTCCTGAAAACCTGAGCCATTTTCTCTGCTGTACGGATAACGCAATTCCTGCGGCAATCAGCAACCAGACAAGATGCAAATCTGGCAAAACGGGTAACCAATAGAGCGGGATTATGGCCAGAATGGCGCACATACTGATAACGTGGATCCCCATCTTCACCTCCATGTTTCAGGCGATTATGCGGCGGGACTGATGCGTCGTCAGACAGGAAAGACGTGATTTACAGCAGGCGCTGCAACGTTTTTAAGCGCTTACAGCAAAGAGAAAATTAAAATGCGGCGCGTATTCAGAAATGCAGGGGCGGGATACAAAAAAAGCACCCTAAGGTGCTTTCTTTAAACTCAGTTTAACCCTGATGATTAAACTCAGTTACCGTAAATATTGGCGCGATCGCGCAGTTCTTTACCCGGCTTAAAGTGCGGAACATACTTTCCTTCCAGCTCCACTTTATCGCCAGTCTTCGGGTTACGCCCGGTACGTGGTGCACGATAGTGCAGAGAAAAACTACCGAAACCGCGGATTTCAATGCGCTCGCCCTGGGCAAGAGTGGTAGCCATATGCTCCAGCATCTCTTTAACGGCATCTTCCACAGCCTTGGCAGGGATATGCGGTTGCTGACTGGCAAGTCTTTCAATCAATTCTGACTTGGTCATGATTCCTCCGGTTCCTTTCAAACCCATTAGCTGAACAGCTTATTAAACAAGGGCGGCCGTAGCCGCCCTTTGTTATTGATTACAGGACGAATCCTGCAATCTGTCAAGTCTGCTCTCCATCCTTCGCGCTGTAAATGCGTTACAGCTCAAATGATGGTGCGAACCTGAACTTACTCGCCTTTAGCTGCTTTGAAAGCTTCAGCCATTGCGTTGTTAGAGAAGTTTGCATCTTCCTGTTTGTTCACAGTTGCGATTGCATCTTTCTCATCAGCTTCGTCTTTAGCACGAACAGACAGGCTGATTGCACGGTTCTTACGGTCAACACCGGTGAACTTAGCTTCAACGTCGTCACCAACGCTCAGAACCAGAGTTGCATCTTCAACGCGGTCACGTGAAGCTTCGGAAGCGCGCAGGTAACCTTCAACGCCGTCAGCCAGTTCTACGGTTGCGCCTTTAGCGTCAACAGCAGTCACTTTACCGTTTACGATTGCGCCTTTCTTGTTCAGTGCAACCCAGTTGTTGAACGGATCTTCTGCGAGCTGTTTAACGCCCAGGGAGATACGCTCACGCTCTGCGTCAACTTGCAGAACAACTGCTGCGATTTCGTCGCCTTTTTTGTATTCACGAACTGCTTCTTCGCCTGCAACGTTCCAGGAGATGTCAGACAGGTGAACCAGGCCATCGATGCCGCCGTCCAGGCCGATGAAGATACCGAAGTCAGTGATAGACTTGATTTTACCTTCAACACGGTCGCCCTTGTTGTGGGTTTCCGCGAACTGCTGCCATGGGTTGTTTTTGCACTGCTTCAGGCCCAGGGAGATACGACGACGTTCTTCGTCGATATCCAGAACCATCACTTCCACTACATCACCAACGTTAACAACTTTGGATGGGTGGATGTTTTTGTTGGTCCAGTCCATTTCGGAAACGTGCACCAGACCTTCAACGCCTTCTTCGATTTCAACGAAGCAGCCGTAGTCAGTCAGGTTGGTAACGCGACCAGTCAGTTTAGTACCTTCTGGGTAACGCTTAGCGATAGCTACCCATGGATCTTCGCCCAGCTGTTTCAGGCCGAGGGATACACGAGTACGCTCGCGGTCGAACTTCAGCACTTTAACAGTGATTTCGTCGCCCACGTTCACGATTTCGCTTGGGTGCTTAACGCGTTTCCACGCCATGTCGGTGATGTGCAGCAGGCCATCAACGCCGCCCAGGTCAACGAATGCGCCGTAGTCAGTGAGGTTCTTAACGATACCTTTGACTTCCATGCCTTCCTGCAGGTTTTCCAGCAGCTGATCGCGTTCTGCGCTGTTTTCGGATTCGATAACGGCACGACGGGAAACAACAACGTTGTTACGCTTCTGGTCCAGCTTGATTACTTTGAACTCAAGCTCTTTGCCTTCGAGGTGCAGGGTGTCACGGACTGGACGAACGTCTACCAGAGAACCTGGCAGGAACGCACGAATACCATTCAGCTCAACAGTGAAGCCACCTTTAACTTTGCCGTTGATAACACCGACCACAGTTTCAGCTTCTTCGTAAGCTTTTTCCAGCGTGATCCATGCTTCGTGACGTTTAGCTTTCTCACGAGACAGCAGGGTTTCGCCGAAGCCGTCTTCTACTGCGTCCAGAGCAACGTCAACTTCGTCACCAACCTGGATTTCCAGCTCGCCCTGGGCGTTTTTGAACTGCTCAGCCGGGATGGCAGACTCAGATTTCAGACCGGCGTCAACCAGTACAACGTCTTTGTCGATAGCAACAACAACGCCACGAACGATGGAACCCGGACGGGTTTCGATTTCTTTTAAGGATTCTTCAAACAGTTGAGCAAAAGATTCAGTCATGTTTAATCTTCAGGTTAATATTAACGTCCACCTGGCTCCGTGCCGGATGGGGTTGTTTCACATACCCGCCGTCAATCCATTGCAGCGGGGGTACTGCTAAATCGGTCGCGATTACGCGAGTGCCAGTTTTTGGCGCGCATATTGTAGCGCTTTTTCAATCACTTGCTCAATAGTTAAACTGGTTGAATCCAGCACTAATGCGTCTTGCGCGGGAACAAGTGGTGCGACGGCGCGGTTACGATCGCGGTCATCGCGCTCTTTTATCTCGGATAAAAGGCGATCAAAGTTAACACTAAACCCCTTTTCCTGCAACTGAAGCATGCGGCGTTGAGCACGTTCTTCTGAAGAGGCGTCAAGGAAAATTTTCACTGGCGCATCGGGGAATACCACGGTTCCCATGTCGCGGCCGTCGGCGATCAGCCCCGGCGCTTCACGGAAACCGCGCTGGCGACGTAACAGCGCTTCACGAACGCGTGGGAAAGCCGCCACCTGAGAGGCCGCATTGGCCACTTCTTGCGTACGGATTTCACCGCTGACATCTTCCCCTTCCAGGATCACTTCAAGGTTGCCATCGGTCGAGACAAAGCGCACATCCAGATGCGCAGCCAACGGTACCAGCGCTTCTTCAGACGCAACATCCACATGATGATGCAGCGCAGCCAGCGCCAGCACGCGATAGATTGCTCCCGAATCTAAAAGATGCCATTGCAATGCTTCCGCCATCGCTTTGCACAGAGTACCTTTCCCTGCGCCACTTGGCCCATCAATGGTGATTACCGGGGCAATTGCCGTCATCTTTTTCTCCTTAATTAAGGCATACCGTTTACATGAACGCCGCGCATTATACGCGCCAACGTGCGCAACTGTTACCTTTGCGTGCAAATTACGGAATGATTGAAGCAGAGTGTAGAAGAAATGAAAGAGGATGAGTGTCAGAAAGCGTAAGGAAATGCCGCATCAGGTGATGCGGCATACGATCATCAGGCCAGGGTGCTAATGCGCGCCAGCTGTTCGAAGTAGTCCGGGAACGTTTTTGCCGTACACTTCGGATCAAGGATAGTGACTGGCGTATCTGACAACGCCACCAGCGAGAAACACATCGCCATGCGGTGATCGTTGTAGGTGCCAATTTCTGCAAATTGCAGTTTTGCCGGCGGCGTGACGCGAATGTAGTCTTCGCCCTCTTCTACCTCGGCCCCCACTTTACGCAGCTCGGTTGCCATCGCGAACAGGCGGTCCGTCTCTTTCACACGCCAGTTGTAAATGTTTCGCAGCGTGGTGGTGCCTTTCGCAAACAGCGCAGCGGTGGCAATGGTCATCGCCGCATCCGGAATATGGTTCATATCCATATCGATGGCGTTCAGCTCACCGTGGGTGCAGGAGATGAAGTCATCGCCCCAGGTCACCACCGCGCCCATTTTTTCCAGCACGTCAGCAAAACGGATATCGCCCTGCACGCTGTTGCGGCCAATGCCCGTCACTTTAACCGTACCGCCTTTAATCGCGCCTGCGGCAAGGAAATAGGAGGCGGATGAAGCATCGCCTTCAACCAGGTAGTGGCCCGGGGAGTGATACTGCTGCGCTCCGCGCACCACGAAAAGCTGATAAGACTGGTTTTCCACCTCAACACCAAAGGTGTTCATCAGGTGCAGGGTGATATCAATGTACGGCTTAGAAACCAGGTCGCCTTTAATGTTGATGACGGTGTCCTGTGGTGCCAGCGGTGCGGTCATCAGCAGCGCGGTCAGGAACTGGCTGGAAACGCTACCGTCAACCTCAACATTGCCGCCAGTGAATCCCCCGCGCAGACGCAGGGGCGGGTAATTTTCCTGCTCAAGATAATCAATCTGCGCGCCGCCCTGACGCAGGGCATCCACCAGATGGCCGATCGGACGCTCTTTCATTCGCGGCTCACCGGTCAGCACAATATCGTTACTCCCCAGACACAGCGCTGCGGCCAGAGGACGCATCGCGGTACCGGCGTTACCCAGGAAAAGCTCCAGCGCTTCAGCAGAATGTAACGCGCCGCCGTTACCGGTGACTTCACAACGGGTACGATCGTCAGACAGCGCGTACTGAACGCCCAACGCTTTCAGTGCATTGAGCATATGGCGCACGTCATCGCTGTCCAGCAGATTAGTGAGGACGGTGGTGCCGTTTGCCAGAGCTGCCAGCAGCAGAGCGCGGTTCGAGACACTTTTTGAACCAGGCAGATTAATGGTGCCATCTACCCGCGCGATAGGTTGTAACGTCAGGGATTCCATGAAACTCAACTCTCAACTCAACATAATAAAAACCCCGCAGGAACGCTGCGGGGGTGAAAAACAGCCAATTAACCGTGACGACGTTCGAAGTCGATCATGAAATCAGTCAGGGCTTTAACGCCCTCCAGCGGCATGGCGTTATAGATAGAGGCGCGCATTCCGCCTACCACACGGTGGCCTTTCAGCGCATGCAGACCCGCCGCGAAGGACTCTTCCAGGAACACGTTATCCAGGTTGCTGTCCGCCAGCTGGAACGGCACGTTCATGCGCGAACGGTTAGTTTTGGCGACATCGTTACGGTAGAAATCGCTCTTGTCGATCACGCCGTACAGCAGTTCAGCCTTTTGCTGATTGATCTTATCCATCTGCGCCACACCGCCTTTTTGCTTCAGCCATTTGAAGACCAGGCCGGAGAGATACCAGGCAAACGTTGGTGGGGTGTTGAACATGGAATCGTTGTCGTTCAGGACGGTGTAATCCAGAATTGACGGGCAAGACTTATGGGCTTTCCCCAGCAGGTCTTCACGCACAATAACGATAGTCAGACCCGCAGGACCGATGTTTTTCTGGGCACCCGCGTAGATGACGCCGTAGCGGCTGACATCCAGCGGGGTGGACAGAATGGTTGAAGAGAGATCCGCCGTCACAATGACATTTTCGCCAAAGTCTGGCTCTTCGTGAATGGCAATACCGTCGATGGTTTCGTTCGGGCAGTAGTGAAGATACGCGGCGTTGTCAGAAAGCTGCCACTCAATCATCGGCTTCACGGCGCGCAGACCGTCAACGGTCACTTTGGCATCGATGACATTCGGCGTGCAATATTTGTGCGCTTCTTTTACGGCACTGGCCGCCCAGTAGCCGGCATCAACGTAATCAGCGGTGGTTTTGTCGCCCAGTAGATTGAGCGGGATACCCGCAAACTGGCCGCGTCCACCGCCGTGACAGAACAATACTTTGTAGTTCGAGGGAATGTTCAGCAGATCGCGAAAATCCTTTTCTGCTTCTTCCGCCACCTGAATAAACGCTTTACCCCGGTGGCTGACTTCCATCACCGACGTACCCAGACCGTTCCAGTCACACAGCTCCTGTTGAGCCTGTTTGAGCACGTCTGCCGGTAACATTGCCGGACCTGAACTGAAATTAAAGACTTGAGCCATTTCCCCTCACCACGCTAAAAGCCATAAGTTATAACTGTGGATATCGGTTTTATCATTCAGTGACACGCGCCGCAATGTCTAAAACTGATGGCCGAAGAAATGTGCCCCTCGTCACACAATACAATCTGCCGTACCGTTGTCACAAAACCGACAAAATCGCTGTCAGGTGTTACGTTTAGCCCGGCTAACCTTCGTCCATTCTGGATTCGTACAGCGGGGGCATAATTGATGTTCGCCCGCCTGCATAACCACGACATGACTACATTTTATGCAGGCGTACTCGCCCGCTTCAGGTACAGTTTTGTATCGCTCGATGAGCATATCCGGCAGGATGCACAGGCCGGGCTTCACCTCATCGTCGGAATAGTAATAGACGCTGATTTGACCATTCGTTTCCATAATCGCCAGACGCACCTGCCCCAGTTGCTCAACGCTGCTCAAACGGAGTTCCATAAAGAACTCAAACTCCGTCATATTGGCGCTTTGCACATTCTCCCAGGCCAGTTGACCATCTTCGACAATCACCACCGGCTTCCCTTCGAGCAGATCTTCCAGTTTCTCACTTTTCGACATCAGCCACATGACCAGCCGGTACAGCAGTGCAAGCGTCACGAAGACGATAAAGACCGGCACCATCGGCACATCGTCATAAAAGGCAACGTCCCCTGCCGCCGACCCCAGCGTCAGGATGATCAGCACTTCAAACAGCGACATCTGCCGCACGCCGCGACGTCCGGTGATTTTCAGAAACAGGAAAACGAGTACAAAGGTGTACAGGCTGCGCAGCGCTACTTCGCCTAAAAACTCAGGAGGGACTTTATCAAACGCCATCCGCTGGAGATCGAAAGCTTTCATTTTTTTATGCCTTAACAGTAGGTTACTGCTTATAAGCATAGTCCAGCCATTTATTTTCGCCGGAGATAGCACCCGTCACGCAAAACCCGTATCATTGCGCGCTTTACGTACGATAAAAGTGAACGCCATGACTCAAACGTTTATCCCCGGCAAAGACGCCGCTCTGGAAGATTCCATCGCTCGCTTCCAGCAGAAACTGACCGACCTGGGCTTTAATATCGAAGAAGCCTCCTGGCTGAATCCGGTGCCTCACGTCTGGTCCGTGCATATTCGCGACAAAGACTGTGCGCTGTGCTTTACCAACGGTAAAGGCGCGACCAAAAAAGCGGCGCTGGCCTCTGCGCTGGGTGAGTATTTTGAGCGTCTGTCCACCAACTACTTCTTCGCCGACTTCTGGCTGGGCGAAACTATTGCCAACGGTCCGTTCGTTCACTATCCGAACGAAAAATGGTTCCCGCTGACCGAAAACGATGAACTGCCGGAAGGCATTCTCGATGCCCGCCTGCGCGCGTTCTACGATCCGGAAAACGAACTGACCGGCAGCATGTTGATCGACCTGCAATCCGGCAATGAGGATCGTGGGATCTGCGCCCTGCCGTTCACCCGTCAGTCTGACGAGCAGACCGTTTATATCCCGATGAACATCGTCGGCAACCTGTATGTGTCTAACGGCATGTCTGCCGGTAATACCCGCAACGAAGCGCGCGTGCAGGGATTGTCTGAAGTTTTCGAGCGTCATATCAAAAACCGCATTATTGCTGAATCCATCAGCCTGCCGGAGATCCCGGCTGACGTGCTGGCGCGCTACCCGGGCGTGGTGGAATCCATCGCCAAACTGGAAGCAGAAGGTTTCCCAATCTTTGCTTATGACGGCTCTCTGGGCGGCAAATATCCGGTTATCTGCGTGGTACTGTTCAACCCGGCAAATGGCACCTGCTTCGCCTCCTTCGGCGCGCACCCGGACTTCGGCGTGGCGCTGGAGCGTACCGTAACCGAACTGCTGCAAGGTCGTAGCCTGAAAGATCTCGATGTCTTTACTCCGCCAACCTTTGATGACGAAGAAGTCGCCGAGCACACCAACCTCGAAACACACTTCATCGACTCCAGCGGTTTGATCTCCTGGGATATGTTCAAACAGGACGCGGACTATCCGTTCGTGGACTGGAGCTTTGCCGGTACGACGGAAGAAGAGTTCGCCACCCTGATGGCGATCTTTAACGCGGAAGATCAGGAAGTCTACATTGCCGACTATGAACACCTCGGCGTTTACGCGTGCCGTATTATTGTGCCAGGTATGTCGGACATTTATCCGGCAGAAGATTTATGGCTGGCGAACAACAGCATGGGCGCACATCTGCGTGAAACCCTGCTGGCCCTGCCAGGCAGCGAGTGGGATAAAGAAGATTATCTGAACCTGATCGCCCAGCTGGACGAAGAAGGACACGATGATTTCACCCGCGTGCGCGAACTGCTGGGTCTGGCGACCAGAAAAGATAACGGCTGGTACACCCTGCGCATCGGCGAGCTGAAAGCGATGCTGGCGCTGGCGGGCGGCGATCTGGATCAGGCTTTGGCCTGGACCGAGTGGACGATGGAGTTTAACCAGTCCGTCTTCTCCGCCGAGCGCACTAACTATTACCGTTGCCTGCAAACGCTGCTCCTGCTTTCTCAGGAAGACGACCGCGAGCCATTGCAGTATCTGAACGCCTTTGTACGTATGTACGGTGCGGATGCCGTTGAAGCTGCCAGCGCGGCGTTGAGCGGTGAAGAACCATTCTACGGCCTGCAAGCGGTTGACAACGATCTGAAAGCCTTCCCGGCGCATCAGTCACTGCTGAATGCGTATGAAAAATTGCAGAAGGCAAAAGCCGCTTACTGGTCAAAATAAGCGCATATAACATTAATGGCTGTAGGCGTATTCAATCGCCTGAGCTATATTACGGGGCAATTTCATTGCCCCTTTTTTTATTTTTCCGCAATGACGTTTAATTGTAATAATTAAGTTAACCACGGGTAAATATAAAAACGCTTACCTGAGCTTTACTGTTACTAATTATAATAAATACTCCATTTTAATTAACTGTTCCACGGGAGGCTAAAGGAAAAAATTCAACTCTTTTCATAACTTTTAAAATTTATTTTTATACGGATAATCAAATACTTACTCCGCTTTTGCTGTAAAACCATACACACTGCGGGCCTATAAGCCAGGCGAGATATGATCTATATCAATTTCTCTTCTATAATGCTTTGTTAGTATCTCGTCGCCGACTTAATAAAGAGAGAGTTAGTGTGAAAGCTGACAACCCTTTTGATCTATTACTCCCCGCTGCGATGGCGAAAGTTGCCGAAGAAGCGGGTGTCTACAAAGCCACGAAACATCCGATGACGACGTTCTTTCTGGCCATTACGGCTGGGGTGTTCATCTCCATCGCTTTCGTCTTCTATATCACAGCCACCACCGGCACTGCCGGGATGCCTTTCGGCATAGCGAAATTGATTGGTGGTATTTGCTTCTCACTGGGCCTGATTCTCTGCGTCATCTGCGGCGCCGACCTCTTCACCTCAACGGTGCTGATTGTGGTGGCAAAAGCCAGCGGAAGAATTACCTGGGGTCAACTGGGGCGCAACTGGCTCAACGTTTACGTTGGCAACCTGATTGGCTGTCTGCTCTTTGTTCTGTTGATGTGGCTCTCTGGCGAGTATATGACCGCCAACGGCGGCTGGGGGCTTAACGTCCTGCAAACCGCCGACCACAAAATGCACCATACATTTATCGAAGCTGTTGCTCTCGGCATCCTCGCAAACCTGATGGTCTGCCTGGCGGTCTGGATGAGCTACTCTGGTCGTAGCCTGATGGATAAAGCCATGATTATGGTTCTGCCGGTTGCGATGTTTGTTGCCAGCGGCTTTGAGCACAGTATTGCGAATATGTTCATGATCCCGATGGGTATTGTTATCCGCAACTTTGCAAGCCCGGAGTTCTGGACTGCTGTAGGTTCAACCCCGGAAAGTTTTTCACACCTGACTATTATGAACTTCATTACTGATAACCTGATCCCCGTCACTATCGGGAACATTATCGGTGGGGGTCTGTTAGTTGGGTTGACATACTGGGTCATTTACCTGCGTGGCGGCGATCATCATTAATGGTTGTCTCAGGCAGTAAATAAAAAATCCACTTAAGAAGGTAGGTGTTACATGTCCGAGCTTAATGAAAAGTTAGCCACAGCCTGGGAAGGTTTTACGAAAGGTGACTGGCAGAATGAAGTCAACGTCCGTGACTTCATTCAGAAAAACTATACCCCGTATGAAGGTGACGAATCCTTCCTGGCTGGTGCGACTGACGCAACCACCAAGCTGTGGGACAGCGTAATGGAAGGCGTTAAACTGGAAAACCGCACTCACGCGCCAGTTGATTTTGACACCTCCGTTGCTTCTACCATCACTTCTCACGATGCTGGCTACATCAACAAAGCCCTTGAGAAAATCGTTGGTCTGCAAACTGAAGCACCACTGAAACGCGCAATCATCCCGTTCGGTGGTATCAAAATGGTTGAAGGTTCCTGCAAAGCGTATAACCGCGAGCTGGACCCAATGCTGAAAAAAATCTTCACCGAATACCGTAAAACCCATAACCAGGGCGTATTCGATGTTTACACCAAAGACATTCTGAACTGCCGTAAATCTGGCGTTCTGACCGGTCTGCCAGATGCCTATGGCCGTGGCCGTATCATCGGTGACTACCGTCGCGTTGCGCTGTACGGTATCGACTTCCTGATGAAAGACAAATACGCACAGTTCGTCTCTCTCCAGTCTGACCTGGAAAACGGCGTAAACCTGGAAGCGACTATCCGTCTGCGTGAAGAGATCGCTGAACAGCACCGTGCGCTGGGTCAGATCAAAGAGATGGCGGCTAAATACGGCTGCGATATCTCTGGTCCTGCAACCAACGCTCAGGAAGCTATCCAGTGGACCTACTTCGGCTACCTGGCCGCTGTTAAGTCTCAGAACGGTGCAGCAATGTCCTTCGGCCGCGTATCCACCTTCCTGGATGCGTACATCGAACGTGACCTGAAAGCAGGCAAAATCACCGAACAAGACGCTCAGGAAATGATTGACCACCTGGTCATGAAACTGCGTATGGTTCGCTTCCTGCGTACCCCAGAATATGATGAGCTGTTCTCTGGTGACCCAATCTGGGCAACCGAATCTATCGGCGGTATGGGCGTAGACGGCCGTACTCTGGTAACCAAAAACAGCTTCCGCTTCCTGAACACCCTGTACACCATGGGTCCTTCTCCGGAGCCGAACATCACCGTTCTGTGGTCTGAAAAACTGCCTCTGAACTTCAAGAAATTCGCCGCTAAAGTGTCCATCGACACCTCTTCTCTGCAATACGAGAACGATGACCTGATGCGTCCTGACTTCAACAACGATGACTACGCTATCGCTTGCTGCGTAAGTCCAATGGTTGTTGGTAAGCAAATGCAGTTCTTCGGTGCGCGTGCAAACCTGGCGAAAACCATGCTTTACGCAATCAACGGCGGCGTTGATGAAAAACTGAAAATGCAGGTTGGTCCTAAGTCTGAACCGATCAAAGGCGACGTGCTGAACTATGACGAAGTCATGGAGCGCATGGACCACTTCATGGACTGGCTGGCTAAACAGTACGTGACCGCGCTGAACGTTATCCACTACATGCACGACAAGTACAGCTACGAAGCCTCTCTGATGGCGCTGCACGACCGTGACGTCGTTCGCACCATGGCGTGTGGTATCGCAGGTCTGTCCGTTGCTGCTGACTCCCTGTCTGCAATCAAATATGCGAAAGTTAAACCAATTCGTGACGAAGATGGTCTGGCTATCGACTTCGAAATCGAAGGCGAATATCCGCAGTTTGGTAACAACGACGCTCGCGTTGATGACATGGCGGTTGACCTGGTAGAACGTTTCATGAAGAAAATTCAGAAACTCACTACCTATCGTAACGCTATCCCGACTCAGTCTGTTCTGACCATCACCTCTAACGTTGTGTATGGTAAGAAAACCGGTAACACCCCAGACGGTCGTCGTGCTGGCGCGCCATTCGGCCCAGGTGCTAACCCAATGCACGGTCGTGACCAGAAAGGTGCGGTTGCCTCTCTGACCTCCGTTGCTAAACTGCCGTTTGCTTACGCGAAAGATGGTATCTCTTACACCTTCTCTATCGTGCCAAACGCGCTGGGTAAAGACGACGAAGTGCGTAAAACTAACCTCGCGGGTCTGATGGATGGTTACTTCCACCACGAAGCGTCCATCGAAGGTGGTCAGCACCTGAACGTGAACGTGATGAACCGTGAAATGCTGCTCGACGCGATGGAACACCCTGAGAAATATCCTCAGCTGACCATCCGCGTATCTGGTTACGCAGTGCGTTTTAACTCCCTGACGAAAGAACAGCAGCAGGACGTTATTACCCGTACTTTCACTCAGTCCATGTAAGTGGAATTGACTGAAATCACGCGTTAAAAAGCGTACAATAAAGGCTCCACGCAAGTGGGGCCTTTTTAACACCCTCGCTTCATCAGTCTCTTTTGTCCGCTATCTATACTTAATGGATAACAGCCAAAACAGACTCGACATAGCCTTTGAGCTGTGCATCTACATAGGCCCCCGGATGGGCCAAATTCGGAGATATCACCGCAATGTCAATTATTGGTCGCATTCACTCCTTTGAATCCTGTGGCACCGTCGATGGCCCGGGGATCCGCTTTATCACTTTCTTCCAGGGCTGCCTGATGCGCTGCCTGTACTGCCATAACCGTGACACCTGGGACACCCATGGCGGTAAAGAAGTCACCGTTGAGGATCTGATGAAAGAGGTGGTGACCTATCGCCACTTCATGAACGCGTCCGGCGGTGGCGTGACGGCATCCGGCGGTGAAGCCATTCTTCAGGCTGAATTTGTGCGCGACTGGTTCCGCGCCTGCCACAAAGAAGGCATTCATACCTGCCTCGACACCAACGGCTTTGTGCGCCGTTACGATCCGGTTATTGATGAACTGCTTGAAGTGACCGATCTGGTGATGCTCGATCTCAAGCAGATGAACGATGAGATCCACCAGAATCTGGTTGGCGTTTCAAACCACCGTACGCTGGAATTTGCCAAATACATTGCCAATAAAGGCGTCAAGACCTGGATCCGCTACGTGGTGGTGCCGGGCTGGTCAGATGATGATGACTCTGCACATCGTCTGGGTGAATTTACCCGGGATATGGGTAACGTGGAGAAAATTGAACTCCTGCCCTATCACGAGCTGGGTAAACATAAATGGGTGGCGATGGGTGAAGAGTACAAACTCGATGGCGTGAAGCCGCCGAAAAAAGAGACGATGGAGCGCGTCAAAGGTATTCTTGAGCAGTATGGCCACAAGGTCATGTATTAACGAAAAGGCCCGGTGAAAACCGGGCCTTTTTATATTCTATTTAAAGACGCCGTTAATAACGGAAGTCACAATCGCCGTACTCAGCGCAATTAAGACCAGGTCGTCACCTACCACGCGCCATTCATAGCCCGGATAGGAAGGAAGCTGACCCAGCATATCGGCTGGCACGGTTTTCTTCGCAATGCCCGGAGGCAGTGGCTTACCGCGCGCCAGGTTTTTCGCAATTCCCGGAGGCAGAGAGTCGTAGCCCGTTAAGCCGTAATTCAGTGCCAGATGGCGGGCATGATCGAAGCTCACGCGAGCATCCACATCATTACCGACATCTTTGCTGTTTTTAAAGCTCTTATCCGATTTCCCAGGGTTATCCTGACCGTTATTGTGTTTATTACCATGGTTACCAGCGTTCCCGTTACCATGATTGCCGCTATTACCTTGTCCGCCACCGTTTCCGTGACCACCGCCATTCCCGTTTCCTGGATTAGCCATGGCCGGAGCCGTTGCAAACGTTAAAGCCAACACTACGGCAAGTGCGGTAGTGGAAAAACGACGAGTAGACATGATTGCTGCCTTTTAGTGGTAAACTCATTTGAATTATCGCCAGGCAGTAAAAACTCACAATAAGTAAAAGTCTTATATGTGACAGGGACAAAAAAGCCTGTCATCGACAGGCTTTTAATAAGTCATGCATGGGCCACTGGCGTTGGATGTTCGCCCACTTTGCGCAGCAGCATTAACAGATAAATAAACGACACGCTGGCGATCATAATAAACAGCAGATTGTCAGAATAATTTTGCATGAGCATAGCGGTAAAAGTCGGCCCCAGTAAACTGCCGATGGTGTAACTCAGCAACAAAGCCTGGTTCATTGCAACCAGCTGGTGATGCTCAACTTTCTCACAGGCCCAGGCCATCGCGACCGGATAGAGCGTAAAGCCCGCAGCTCCCAGAATGAACAGCGCAGGCGCCATTGCGGCGTTGCTGAGCATGGCGAGACAGCCCATGATGACCACGAAAACCTGGACGCGCAGCACCAGCAGACGACCAAAGCGGTCCGCCAGGCGGCCAATCGGCCACTGGCCGACAATCCCCGCGCTGACCATCACCGCCATCCAGAAACCGATCCCGGAATCACTGACGCCCTGATGGTTAAGATAGAGCGGCATCAGGCCATAGAGCGAGCCCAGCACAATCCCGGAAATAATGCAGCCGTTAACCCCCAGACGCGCCTGGCGCAGTCTCAGCATCGGCCAGACGTGGGTAGCTTCCTGATGCTCGCTGTTTTGATTCACAATGCGGGTAAAGAGCAGCGGCAGGATCGCCGCCAGCACCATGCCCGTCACCCACGGCAGCACGCTCATCAGGTCGGTTGGCAGTTTGCTGACCATCAGTTGTCCCAGCACGGTACCGACGTAGTAAACCATCATATAGGCCGCCAGCAGACGCCCGCGATTACGGGACGTGCCGCTGCACATCAGCGCACTTTCAACCACCACCCAGATCATGGCGCAGCCTACGCCCGCAATAAAGCGCCAGACCATCCAGCTCCAGAAGCCGACCATGAGGCCTAGACCGGCGCAGCCAACGGCAAAGATCAGCGACGCCAGATAATAACTGCGGTTAAAACCAAAGCGCTTAATAAGGCTGCCCGTTAATAAGGTGCCCAGCAGATTGCCCGTAAAAAAGGACGAGCTAACCATACCCACCTGCCAGGTCGGTAAGTTTTCATGGGCGAGCCATAGCGGGACGAGTGTGTTTAACACCGCGATCGCCAGGGTCAGCAAAAGCAGGCCACAGAGCAACAAAAGCACCGGGCGGGTATAGGTGGTCATGGATTAAAAACCGTGAGGAAGTTCAGATTTCGTGCGCATCATGCCACTGGCAAAAACAAAGTCAATCCACCGATTCAGGCGTCACGCATGTTATGCGCCTTGTCGATTTAAAAAACTCATCCTGCTAATGCAAAGCCTGCTACTGATATTAATTATCTATTTGTTTTTATTAATTTCCGGGAATTTTTACAACGAAACATCAGTCGAAAAATTTCATGAATGAAAAAAGAAAAGCCGGGCGCTATGTCCCGGCTTTTTATAACAAAAACTAAAATTAGCTGGCGATAGCCATACCGACCGTCATATGCAGACCGTAAAATACGCCGCGACCAATTAACTCCCCTGCCAGCACCAGCACAAAGGCCAGGGACAGCAACGGCAGCGCAGGCGAGTAACCTTTAAGCTGAGGGGCAATCCAGCACACCAGCGCCGCCGTCAGCAGCACCACACGCCAGGCCATCAGCGAACCGTAATCCGGCACCAGCGCCGAAGCCTGCTGGATAGAGCTGTGAATCGTCGCCAGCTCCGCTCCCTGCATGAGCGCGACAACGGTACTGATTACCAGTGCCAGCAGCGAGACCGCGGGCAGCAGGCGCATCGCCCAACCATTAATGCCAGCCACACGCAGCAGCAGATAACCCAGCAGCGGCCCGCCAATAAACATGGTCAGGAAGAAGCTCATCGGCGTCCAGACGCTGTACCAGGTCGGAACGGTATCGATGGTGTTGTACACCCTGACCATCATCCAGACGAAGACAACGCCCAGTACCATGGTGACGATGAGCCACAACGCGCGTAACCCTGACGGCAGCTTTTTCACCGCTGCCAGTAACCACCCCAGCCCGCCAACGGCAAAGAAGATTGCCCCGCTGGCAATCTCGTTACTCAGCGAAGAGGCGCCTACGCGGTTCAGGGAGTTGAACGCGCGCATCGGTGAGCCCAGGTGCAGCGTAGAGGCGATAAACCCAATGCCCATCAACACCCACAGGCCAAACATGCTTAACACCAAACGCTGCTGCTGTTCAGCATTGAGGTTCCCTTTTAACAGCGCCAGCGCAAGGACGATAAACCCGCCCGCCACGCACTGCCCAAAGACCGTGAAGATCATCAGCGGCCATTCATGCCATCCACTTCCCATCTCACACCTCCTTCGGGTTTGCCAGGTAGCCGGTGGTGTCACCCGTCGGACGGCTGTTGGCGTTAGGTTTAATCACAATACTCGGCTTCGTGAAGTGCGCAGACGGCAGCGGCGCGACGGCAGCAAGCTGACCGTGTTTTTTGCGCAGCTCTTCAATCGGGCCAAAGTCCAGCGCGCGCAGCGGGCAGGATTCGACGCAGATGGGCTTTTTGCCGTCCGCCACGCGGCTATGGCAGCCGTCGCACTTGGTCATGTGGCCTTTGGCGGCATTGTACTGCGGCGCGCCGTACGGGCAGGCCATGTGGCAGTAGCGACAGCCGATGCAGACATCCTCGTCCACCACCACAAAACCGTCGTCGCGCTTGTGCATTGCCCCGCTCGGGCAGACCTTGGTGCAGGCCGGATCTTCGCAGTGGTTGCAGGCAATCGACAGGTAATAGGCGAAGACATCCTGATGCCAGACGCCGTTGTCCTCCTGCCAGTCGCCGCCCGCGTATTCATAAATACGACGGAAGCTAACGTCCGGGGTCAGATCTTTGTAATCCTTGCAGGCCAGCTCGCAGGTTTTGCACCCGGTGCAGCGGCTGGAATCAATAAAAAATCCATACTGGGTTGTCATCGGTTACTCCTTACGCCTTTTCAACCTGAACGAGGTTTGTGTGGGATGGGTTGCCCTTCGCCAGCGGCGACGGACGCTGCGTAGTGAGAACGTTGATGCAGCCCGCCTGATCGATACGGTTCGCATCCGGGTTATACCAGGCCCCTTCTCCCAGCGCGACAACGCCAGGCATCATACGCGGAGTCACTTTAGCTTCGATATGCATTTCGCCACGTCCGTTGAAGATACGTACGCGATCGCCATTACTGATGCCGCGCGCTTTCGCATCCATCGGGTTGATCCACATCTCCTGTCGGCAGGCCGCTTTCAGTACGTCAACGTTGCCGTAGGTGGAGTGAACACGTGCTTTGTAGTGGAAACCGGTCAACTGAAGCGGGAATTTCTCCGTCAGCGGATCGTTGTAGTTTTCGAAGCCTGGCGTATAAATCGGCAGCGGATCAATAACGTCCCCTTCCGGCAATTCCCACGTTGCGGCAATTTTTGCCAGCTCTTCGGAGTAGATCTCGATTTTGCCCGACGGCGTGGTCAGCGGATTGGCCTGCGGATCGTCGCGGAAGGCTTTATACGCCACGTGATGCCCTTCCGGATCGCGCTGCTTGTACATGCCCTGCTTGCGGAAGGTATCGAAGTCCGGCAGGTCAGGAATGGCTTTGCGTGAGAGCTCGTGCAGATGGCGCATCCACCCTTCCTGAGTACGTCCTTCAGTGAACTGCTGCTCAACGCCAAGACGTTTTGCCAGCTCGGAAGTCATCTCATAAATGGTTTTGCACTCGAAGCGCGGTTTGATGGCCTGGTCAGTGAAGATCACATAGGACATGTTGCCGCAGGAGGCGTCCAGCGCGAAATCCATCTGCTCAGACGCAGTGCAGTCTGGGAGCAGAATATCGGCATACTTGGCCGATGAGGTCATGTGGCAGTCGATCACCACAATCATTTCGCACTTCTTGTCGTCCTGCAAAATTTCATGGGTGCGGTTTATTTCAGAGTGCTGGTTGATCAGGCAGTTACCGGCGTAGTTCCAGATCATTTTGATCGGCACGTCCAGCTTATCTTTGCCCCGAACACCGTCACGCAGCGCGGTCATTTCCGGGCCGCGCTCGATCGCGTCCGTCCACATAAACATGGAGATGCTGGTCTGAACCGGATTATCCAGCGTTGGCATACGTTCAAACGGGACTTCATACGAGCCTTCACGCGCCCCGCTATTACCGCCGTGAATACCAACGTTGCCAGTCAGAATCGAGAGCATAGAAATAGCGCGGGTGGCAATTTCGCCGTTCGCGTGGCGCTGTGGTCCCCATCCCTGGCTGATATAAGCCGGTTTGGCTGAACCAATTTCACGGGCCAGCTGAACAATACGCTCGACTGGAATGCCGGTAATGGTGGATGCCCACTCAGGGGTTTTCGCTACCCCGTCGCTGCCCTGACCAAGAATGTACGCTTTGTAATGCCCGTTAGCCGGTGCGCTGGCTGGCAGGGTCTTCTCGTCATAACCAACGCAGTATTTATCAAGGAACGGCTGATCGACGAGGTTTTCAGTGATCATCACATACGCCAGCGCATTGACCAGCGCCGCATCGGTACCAGGGCGAATAGGGATCCACTCGTCTTCACGTCCCGCGCCGGTATCGGTATAGCGCGGATCGACGATGATCATACGTGCGTTGGATTTGGCGCGCGCCTGCTCAAGATAATAGGTTACCCCACCGCCGCTCATCCGGGTTTCGCCTGGGTTGTTACCGAACAACACCACCAGTTTACTGTTTTCGATATCCGACGGGCTGTTACCGTCTGCCCAGCCGCCGTAGGTGTAGTTCAGACCCGCAGCAATCTGTGCGGAAGAGTAGTCGCCGTAATGATTGAGATAGCCGCCGCAGCAGTTCATCAGGCGCGCCACCAGCGTTTTACCCGGCGGCCAGGAGCGGGTCATGGTACCGCCCAGCGTCCCGGTGCCGTAGTTGAGGTAGATGGATTCGTTGCCGTACTCTTTGATCAGGCGCTGCATGTTAGTCGCGATAATATCGTAGGCTTCGTCCCAGCTAATACGCTCGAACTTCCCTTCCCCACGCTTACCGACGCGCTTCATTGGGTATTTCAGACGATCCGGGTTATAAACGCGACGGCGCATTGAACGGCCACGCAGACAGGCACGAACCTGATGTAACCCTTCGTAGTTATCATCGCCGGTATTGTCTGTTTCGACATATTTGATTTCACCGTCCACAACATGCATACGCAGAGGACAACGGCTACCACAGTTAACGGTACAGGCACTCCACACCACTTTTTCCGGGGCTGAAGCGGGAGACAGAGCCTCCGCCGCCGACGCCAGACGGGTAAAAGGGAGCGTAAAGGCGCTGCTGGCAACCGCCAGACCGCCTATTGCCGTGGTTTTCATCAACCCACGGCGAGTGACCTCGGCAGCCATTAACGCTTCAGGCGCTTTGATTTTCATAAAGACTCACTTTGGTTGCTCACAAAGAAATAAAGGGCGGCATACACCGCTATATAGTTTTATGTATACCGATATTTTTGGTTATCAGTGTTTTATGCTGACTTTCGTTCGGAGGAGTATTACTACTTTAGAGGGATGGGTTATTGCTTCGTATCAAATCAGAGGCATAAAAAAAGCGCCCTGAGGCGCTTTTTTGTCTTAGAGCAAATAATTAGCCGATGAACTGCTGGCCTTTCATGTAAGGGCGCAGCACTTCAGGGATCTCAATGCGTCCGTCAGCCTGCTGGTAGTTTTCCAGCACAGCAACCAGCGTACGGCCTACTGCCAGACCAGAACCGTTCAGGGTATGAACCAGACGGGTTTTCTTGTCAGATTTGCTGCGGCAACGCGCCTGCATACGACGCGCCTGGAAATCCCAGACGTTGGAGCAGGAGGAGATTTCACGGTAGGTGTTCTGCGCAGGCACCCAGACTTCAAGGTCGAAGGTTTTGCAGGCACCGAAGCCCATGTCGCCGGTGCACAGCGCCATACGGCGGTACGGCAGGCCCAGCAGCTCCAGCACTTTCTCAGCATGACCGGTCATCTCTTCCAGCGCGTCCATAGACTCTTCCGGACGAACGATCTGCACCATCTCAACTTTATCGAACTGGTGCATACGGATCAGACCGCGCGTATCGCGACCGTAAGAACCGGCTTCAGAACGGAAACATGGAGAGTGCGCGGTCAGTTTGATTGGCAGATCGTCTTCGTCGATGATCTCATCACGCACGAGGTTGGTCAGCGGCACTTCCGCGGTTGGGATCAGCGCGTAGTTGCTGCTGTCTGCTTCCTCGTCCAGCGGACGGGTGTGGAACAGATCGCCGGCAAATTTCGGCAACTGGCCGGTACCGTACAGCGTATCGTGGTTAACCAGATACGGAACGTAGGTTTCGCTGTAGCCGTGCTGCTCGGTGTGCAGATCCAGCATGAACTGCGCCAGAGCGCGGTGCAGATGGGCAATTTGACCTTTCATGACCACAAAGCGAGAACCCGTCAGCTTAACCGCAGCCGCAAAGTCCAGGCCCGCGTGCATTTCGCCCAGCGTGACGTGATCGCGCACCTCGAAGTCAAACTCGCGAGGCGTGCCCCAGCGTTTCACTTCAACGTTGTCGTTTTCGTCTTTGCCGACAGGCACGCTGTCGTCAGGAATGTTCGGGATCGCCAGAGCGATATCACGAATTTCAGCCTGAAGAACGTCCAGTTCAGCTTTCGCCTGATCCAGCTCTTCACCCAGTTTGTTCACTTCCAGGCGTAATGGCTCAATATCTTCCCCGCGCGCTTTCGCCTGGCCAATGGATTTCGATCGAGAATTACGCTCTGCTTGCAGATTTTCAGTTTGTACCTGCAAAACTTTACGACGCTCTTCAAGAGCGCGCAGCTTATCTACATCCAGCTTAAAGCCCCGGCGTGCCAGTTTTTCAGCGACTGCGTCTGGCTCATTACGCAGCAGATTGGGATCGAGCATGCTTATCCTGTGCTTATCGAATTAAAAAAGGAAAAAGTGACCACAGCCTGCGGCCACAGAGATATATTGCCAACATTACCGCAACGATTGAACTAACGGTAGCGTTTTATAGGGCTATTTTGATCCTGTCCGGCAAGCCAGGCGAGCTTTTCGCCAATCTTACCCTCAAGACCTCTGTTTGTGGGGTGATAATAGCGGGTTTGTGCCATCTCCTGCGGGAAATACTCCTCGCCGGCGGCGTAGGCATTGGGTTCATCATGGGCGTAGCGATACTCCTGCCCATACCCCATCTCTTTCATCAATTTAGTTGGCGCATTGCGCAGATGAACCGGCACATCGTAGTCCGGACGTTCACGTGCATCTGACATCGCCGCTTTGAAGGCGGTATACACCGCGTTACTTTTCGGCGCGCAGGCCAGATAGACAATTGCCTGCGCAATGGCACGCTCACCTTCCGCGGGTCCGACGCGGGTAAAGCAGTCCCAGGCGGAAATAGCGACCTGCATGGCGCGTGGATCGGCATTACCGACATCTTCTGACGCGATGGCCAGGCAGCGACGCGCGACATATAACGGATCGCCACCGGCGGTAATGATCCGCGCGTACCAGTAGAGCGCCGCATCCGGGGCGCTGCCGCGCACGGACTTATGTAATGCCGAGATCAGATCGTAAAAACGATCGCCTTTATTATCGAAGCGTGCGCTGCGTTCACCGGCTATTTCGGTGAGCAACTCAGGTTTCAGTACCCGCTTGCCCGCATCGTCCACTTCGGCCATATCGGCCATCATTTCCAGCGTGTTCAGCGCGCGGCGCGCATCGCCGTTGACCAGTTCCGCAATCGCCCGACGCGTGTCGTCTGGCAGAACGATATCCTGCCCGCCGTAGCCGCGCGCCTTATCCTCCATCGCCTGGGTCAGAACCTTTTCGATATCCTCTGTGGTCAGGGATTTAAGCAGGTAAACGCGGGCGCGGGAAAGCAGCGCGGAGTTGAGTTCAAACGACGGGTTTTCCGTGGTTGCGCCGATGAAGAAAATCGTGCCGTCTTCAATGTGCGGCAGAAACGCATCCTGCTGGCTTTTATTGAAACGGTGGACTTCATCGACAAACAGAATGGTGCGGCGCCCGGCATTACGGTTTTGCCGCGCGCGCTCGATCGCCTCACGAATCTCCTTCACGCCGGAGGTAACCGCCGAGATGCGCTCAACGTCCGCGTTAGCATAGCGGGCGATCACTTCAGCGAGGGTTGTTTTGCCGGTGCCGGGTGGCCCCCAGAGGATCATGGAGTGCAGATGCCCCGCCTCTATGGCGCGCGGCAAGGGTTTCCCCGCAGCCAGCAGGTGTTGCTGGCCGATGTACTGCGCTAAATTTTCTGGCCGCATACGGGCGGCCAGAGGTTGAAACGCATTATCTGAAAAATCGAGCGACAGGTTGCTCACTCATGCCTCTTACTTATTACGTTGGTCGTCCACCGTTACGCCCTGCGGCGGGGTAAAGGTGAATTTCGAAGCATCTACGGCGCCGTTTTGCTGAGACTTAAGCTGATAGCTACTGCGCTGATCGTCCTGCTCAACCGCACCGAACTGATTGATGGTACCGTTGCTGCTCACGTTAATGGTGAACTGCTTCAGGTTACCGTTGCTGCCTTTTGGCGTCAGGACGAACTCATCACCGTTTTGTTTAATGTTGTACTGCTGCCAGTCGCTGGACTGGTTACGGGCAATGAGCATAAACGGCGTATTGCTGGTCGCGTCTTTCAACCAGGTGGCGGTCGCCTGCTCAACAAACGGGTTGTAGAACCATAAGGTTTTCCCGTCGGACACCAGCACGCTTTCATCCGGCTGGGTCATGTGCCAGTTGAAGAGATTCGGGCGTTTCACCCACAAATCCCCCTGACCTTCCTGCACCGCGTTGCCACTGCCGTCAGTCACTTTTTGCGTGAAGCTGGCGTGGAAGCTGCTCACTTTATCCAGTCGGCTTTTAAGGTCGCTGGCTGCATCAGCCCAGACGCTGCTGGCAACAAAACTGGAGAGTAATGCACAGACGATGGCAATTTTTTTCATTGTTATTCCTTAAAATACGTCTTCCCGATATGGGGTTCCGTTTCTATTCTGGACCTGCCCGAAGGCAGGCGACAGAAGAATATGCTTAATTTTTGCTGATTTACCCTTCTTTGCAATCGCTGAAGGTTAATCAAACGGCGGTGGCGCCAGCACCTCACGGTTACCGTTATGCCCCTGTTCGCTCACAATACCCTGGGCTTCCATCTGCTCGATAATACGCGCCGCGCGGTTGTAGCCAATACGGAACTGGCGCTGGACGCCGGAGATGGACGCCTTACGTTTTTCGGTAACGAAATTAACCGCCTGGTCAAATAACGGATCCAGCTCTTCGCCGCCGTCAAAACCACCGCCGCCACCTTCGCTTTCACTGTCGGAGGTGATGCCGTCAACGTATTGCGGCCGACCGCGCGCTTTCCAGTCCTGCACCACCGCGTGCACTTCCTGGTCGCGAACAAATGCACCGTGGACACGCACCGGCGAGGTGGAGTTCGGGCCGGAATAGAGCATATCACCCATCCCCAGCAGCGACTCTGCACCACCCTGGTCCAGGATAGTACGCGAGTCAATTTTACTCGACACGGTAAACGCGATACGGGTCGGGATGTTTGCCTTAATAAGTCCGGTGATAACGTCTACGGACGGACGCTGCGTTGCAAGCACCAGGTGGATGCCCGCCGCACGCGCTTTCTGTGCCAGACGCGCAATCAGCTCTTCCACTTTCTTGCCAACGGTCATCATCAGGTCGGCGAATTCATCCACCAGCACCACGATGTAAGGCAGTTTTTCCAGCACCGGATGCTGGGCATCCATGCTGTCACCCGGCTTCCAGTATGGGTCCGGAATCGGACGGCCCATACGTGCCGCCTCAGCGATTTTCTCGTTATAACCGGCCAGGTTACGCACGCCCAGCGCAGACATCAGCTTATAGCGACGCTCCATTTCATTGACGCTCCAGCGCAATGCGTTGGCGGCGTCCTTCATGTCGGTCACCACTTCCGTTAACAGGTGCGGAATGCCTTCGTAGACGGACAGTTCAAGCATTTTCGGGTCGATCATGATGAAACGCACATCTTCAGGCTGCGCTTTGTAGAGCATACTGAGGATCATGGCGTTCACCCCGACCGATTTACCGGAGCCGGTGGTACCCGCAACCAGCAGGTGCGGCATCTTCGCGAGATCGGCAACCACCGGATCGCCAGCGATATCTTTACCCAGCACCACGGTCAGCGGGGACGGGTTGTCGCGGAATTTGGTGTTATCCAGAACTTCACGCAGATAAACGGTCTGGCGTTTCTTGTTTGGCAGCTCAAGGCCAACGTAAGGCTTACCTGGGATCACTTCCACCACGCGAACCGCCACGGTCGACAGAGAACGCGCCAGGTCACGGGACAGGTTAGAAATACGCGCCGCTTTTACGCCTGGCGCCAGGTTCAGTTCGAAACGGGTGATCACCGGGCCAGGGGAGTAGTTCACCACGTCCGCTTTAATACGGAAGTCAGCCAGACGCGCTTCCACCAGACGGGCCATCTGCTCAAGAGCAAAAGTATCCACCGGTTCGACTTCCGCTGGCGGCGGCGTTAACAGATCCAGCGACGGCAACGGCGTACTTGGTCGTTGCAGCGGACGGCTGTCTCCGTTACGCATCAACAGCGGGTGAATCAGGCTTTCCTGCGGCTGTGGTGCTGGCTGCTGGAACTGCGGCTGCGGCGGTTGGGCCGGCGGTGTATGCGGCTGCGCATAAGCCTGCGGCACTGGCTGTTGTGGTTGCGCATTAACCTGCGGCGCTGGCGCCTGACGCACCGGTTCCGCTTCTGGCATCACGCTCGGCGTGAACAGCGGTTCGCTCGGACCGTCATCCACCAGATCTTTCATCGGTGAAAATTCAAAATCCGAGAGCGAGAACGGGTTTGCCCCCGAAGGCTGCTCACCGGAATAACGTTGCTGCTGCGTGGCCGCAAACTGACGCGCTAATTCCGCTTCGGCAGCATCATCTTCATCCTGCTGAGAATGAACATCGTGTTGGTACTCATTCCCGTAGCGTTGAGTCTGCTGGGCGGCAAACTGACGCGCCAGCTCATCCTGATGCAGTTCGTCGGCATCATCTTCGTAGTCGGACTCACGGGCTTTTTCTTCCGCCATACGCTGGGAAGGCAGTTTAATGCCATAAGAGGCCAGCTCCCGGCGCGTCGGTACGCGCACGCGATTAGGACGCGGCAATTGTGGACCAATGCCCTCTTTTACCTGAGGACGCGGCGCACCATCGGTTGCCGGGCTGAATAGCGGAGCGGACGCGGCAGCGGCTGCCGTTGCCTGCTTCACGGTTTCCGCTCCTGACGCAACGGCTGGCGCTGGATCTACAGGTGCAACGCTTGCAGAAGGCGCTTTTACAACAGGCTCCTGCACCGGCTCAGGCACGGGCTGATACCAGGCGGCAAGCTGCTCGCGCTCTCGGGCACGGCGCTCTTCCACCTCTTCAAAATAGTACAATGGCGGACGGGATGGCTTCGCTTCCTCCACCACTTCGGGTTCAGACACCGGCGCAACGTATGGCTGTTCAGGTTCAGCAGGTTCGGGCGTATAGGCTTGATACGGCTGTTGCGGCTCGCTGGCAGGCTCAGGCGGCTGATACGGTTGCTGCCACTGTTCCTGCTGCACAGGAATATAGCTTTCAGGCTCCGGCGCAATGGTCGGTTCAGGCGTATGGACGCCTGGCGCAGTCTGCCAGTCCACCTGCGGTTGCTGGATCGCGGACTCCGGTGCCGGAACAGGCGAGGACGGCATCACGGCTTCAACAGGCGCAACATGGGCCTGCGCAGCCGTCGTTGCGGCAGCAGCAGCGGCTACCGGTTCAGTCACGGAATGACCATGCAACAGCGGATCGTATTCGTCATACTCACCCGGCGTAGCTCGATGACCAGAGAACAACACATCATCAGGATCGACGGCCGCGCCGCGATACTCAATCTGCTCCTCTTCATCCATACGTTTGCCGGAGAAAAGCGCGGCATCCGTTTTACGGCCTAACGGGTTAGCGAATTTTTCAGCAACGCGCTGGCGGCGCGCCAGAGCACCGCGCAGAATACGGGCACGGCGGGATTCACGACGCTGCACGGGTGCCTCGTCTTCCTCTTCGTACTCATCTTCATATTCATCTTCATCGACCCACGTATCGTCACGACGGGTGCGATTGCTGGCAAACGTCAGCAGAGTCAGAATAAAGCTGCCGATTTTTTCGGCAATGCTCACCCAGGACCAGCCGGTAAACAGCGTCAGGCCCGCTGCCCAGATACAAAGCAGCGCCAGCGTGCCGCCGCTGCTGTGAAGCATCGGTTGCAGCGCGGAGCTCAACAGGCTGCCAATCACCCCGCCGGAGGCGAAGTACCAGATGTCATCGGCGTTGATCGCCGCCAGTCCGCAGGAGGTGAGGATCAGCGCCAGGGCGCCAATCAGGCGCAGCGAAACGGCAAAATAATCGATGTAGTCGTCGTTCTGTCGATGACGCCAGGCAAACCAGCATCCGCCAATAATGATGACGGGAAGGGTATAGGCCATCACACCGAAAATGAAGAAGAGTGTGTCCGCAAGCCAGGCGCCGGGAACGCCACCTAAATTATGGATAGGCTCATGCCATGCGGTTTGCGACCAGCTGGGATCTGAGGGGTTGAAACTGAGTAAGGCAGCCATCAGCCAGACGGCAAAAAGGGCAATAACAATCAGTAACGCCTCAAGGAGACGACGTCCGCTGCTTAGCTTAGATAATGTGACTTCTTTGTCTTCAGTGTATTCCTGGCTCAAGAAAGGCTCTCCAGGTATCAGGCATGTCCTGCCTGTGTGCTAAAACGGACAACAGCGCCGGGACTCCCCGGCACTGTTGCTGTATGGATTAACAGGAGTGTAATCAAACTACACTGATTTTGCACCTGTTCCGTGTTAGCGCGTCTTAATAACCAGACGATTGCTCTGTTTGACCTCTTCCATCACCACATAAGTACGGGTGTCGTTCACGCCTGGCAGACGCAGCAGGGTTTCACCCAGCAGCTTACGGTAGGCGGACATATCAGGCACACGGGTTTTCAACAGGTAGTCAAAATCACCGGAAACCAGATGACACTCTTGAATTTCTTCAAGTTTTTGTACAGCGGCGTTAAATTGCTCAAACACATCTGGTGCACCACGATTCAGAGTAATCTCAACAAATACCAGAAGTGAGGCATCCAGATAATGCGGGTTCAGCAGAGCCGTATAGCCCTGAATAAAACCCTGTCTTTCCAGTCGACGCACACGCTCAAGGCACGGCGTCGGGGAAAGTCCCACACGTTTTGAAAGCTCGACGTTGGAAATACGCCCATCCTTTTGCAATTCATTAAGAATGTTACGATCGATACGGTCGAGATCTTTGCCAGGGCGCTTCTTGCTATCTACCATTATTATTGTCTCTCTGTATTCCTTCCCTACTCCTGCCTGGACCCTGTGCACATCACTGTTCAGAGCCTGGACCCGTTATTCATCACATCGCCTGGTTATGTATTAGACGCGATGTAGATTCGGGTTCTGCGGTAAGAAGACCGTTGCCCGAAAGCAGTCACAGACATCACGTATGGCGTCTGTCCACACCATGCGTAGATTTCACTGACCCGGTAAAAATGGCATTTCCGTGCATGTATATGCGGCATGCAGTTCGTGCGTCTTTTTTTCTTCCTTGAATGTTTTCGCAAAAGCGCAGGGGATTGTCAAAGCAAAACATCGATTTTTAGTACAACATGCCGGATATTCATTACGGAGGGGTATTAATCCTCATTTTATTGCCTTATAAACGCGCGGTTTTCAGTAGCAGAAGTGATGTGACCGCCTCTGACCCATAGGGCGCGTCTATTGCATATATCGGAAGCAAAACTCTCCTGCTCTTTTTTTACGGCAACAAATTCCCTACAATCCAGCCCATTGCCTGCCAACAACAATGGGGATCTCATGGGCACGACCAAACACAGTAAGCTGCTAATCCTTGGTTCTGGACCTGCGGGATATACCGCAGCGGTCTATGCTGCACGCGCTAACCTGCAACCGGTACTGATCACCGGGATGGAAAAAGGCGGTCAGCTGACCACCACCACGGAAGTGGAAAACTGGCCTGGCGACCCGAACGACCTGACCGGGCCGCTGCTGATGGAGCGCATGCACGAGCATGCCGCCAAATTCGAAACCGAAATCCTGTTCGACCACATCAATAAAGTGGATTTGCAGAACCGTCCGTTCCGCCTGACGGGTGACAGCGGCGAATACACCTGCGATGCGCTGATCATCGCCACCGGCGCCTCTGCCCGCTATCTCGGCCTGCCGTCTGAAGAAGCGTTCAAAGGCCGCGGCGTGTCAGCCTGCGCGACCTGCGACGGTTTCTTCTATCGCAACCAGAAAGTTGCGGTTATCGGCGGCGGCAACACCGCTGTGGAAGAAGCGCTGTATCTGGCAAATATTGCCTCAGAAGTACACCTGATTCACCGTCGCGACACCTTCCGCGCGGAGAAGATCCTGATTAAACGCCTGATGGACAAAGTGGCGAGCGGCAACATTGTGCTGCATACCAACCGTACGCTGGAAGAAGTGACTGGCGATCAGATGGGCGTGGCGGGACTGCGTATCCGTGATACCCAGAACACCGATAACGTCGAAACGCTGGAAGTGGCAGGCCTGTTTGTGGCAATCGGTCACAGCCCGAACACGGCTATCTTTGAAGGCCAGCTGGAGCTGGAGAACGGCTACATCAAAGTGCAGTCTGGCATTCACGGCAACGCCACCCAGACCAGCGTTCCGGGTGTCTTCGCAGCTGGCGACGTGATGGACCATATTTATCGTCAGGCGATCACCTCTGCGGGCACCGGTTGTATGGCCGCGCTGGACGCAGAACGCTACCTGGACGGGCTGGCTGAACAAGGCAAATAATCTTTACAAGTCAGTAACAAACGTAAATAAAGGCGGCCACTGGTCGCCTTTATTTTTGCTCGCGTGTAACATGCAGAGGTCTAATTTCTTATAACGTCACCTGCAAAGTACGCAATGGAAAAAACCCGTCAACAAGAGTTAACCCGCTGGCTGAAACAGCAAAGCGTTCTGTCCCGCCGCTGGCTTATGATTTCCCGCGTTTTGGGATTCATCAGCGGTCTGTTGATTGTTGCCCAGGCATGGCTGCTGGCCCGCATTCTCAACCATATGATCATGGAGAACATCCCGCGCGAAGCGCTGCTGTTGCCGTTTATCGTTCTGGTGCTGGTTTTCGTTCTGCGTGCGTGGGTGGTCTGGCTGCGCGAGCGGGTTGGGTTCCACGCCGGGCAGCACATCCGCTATGAGATTCGCCGCAAGGTACTCGATCGGCTTTCGGAAGCCGGACCTGCGTGGATCCAGGGTAAGCCAGCCGGCAGCTGGGCGACGCTGATCCTTGAGCAAATCGACGATATGCACGATTACTACGCGCGTTATCTTCCCCAGATGGCGCTGGCGGTGTTTGTGCCCCTGATGATTGTTATCGCCATCTTCCCTGTTAACTGGGTGGCGGCGTTGATCCTGCTAGGCACCGCCCCGCTTATCCCGCTGTTTATGGCGATGGTCGGCATGGGCGCGGCAGATGCTAACCGTCGTAACTTCCTGGCGCTGGGTCGGTTGAGCGGTCATTTCCTGGACCGTCTGCGCGGAATGGAAACCCTGCGGATCTTCGGTCGTGGTGAAGCGGAAACCGAAAACATTCGCCTGGCGTCGCAGGATTTCCGTCAGCGCACCATGGAAGTGTTGCGCATGGCCTTTCTCTCTTCTGGCGTGCTCGAATTTTTCACCTCCCTGTCGATTGCGCTGGTGGCGGTTTACTTTGGCTTCTCCTACCTCGGCGCGCTGGACTTTGGCCACTACGGTACGGCGGTCACGCTTTCCGCCGGGTTCCTGGCGCTGATCCTGGCCCCGGAATTTTTCCAGCCGCTTCGCGATCTCGGCACCTTTTACCATGCCAAAGCGCAGGCGGTGGGTGCTGCCGACAGCCTGAAAACCTTCATGGAAACGCCGCTGGCGAATCCGGAGCGTGGTGAGGTAACGCTGAATACGAACGATCCGGTGACCATTGAAGCACAGGATTTTTCTGTTCTGTCGCCTGAAGGCAAAGTGCTGGCCGGTCCGCTGAACTTTACCCTGCCTGCCGGGCAACGTGTGGTGCTGGTGGGTACCAGCGGCTCAGGTAAAAGCTCATTGTTGAATGCTCTGTCAGGTTTTATGGCGTACACCGGATCGCTGCGTATCAACAAAACGGAGCTGCGCGAGCTCGATCCTGATGCCTGGCGTAAACAGCTGAGTTGGGTGGGGCAAAACCCTCAGCTGCCAGCTCCGACGCTGCGCGAGAATGTGCTGCTGGCACGCCCGGATGCGCGTGAAGATGAGCTGCAATCGGTCCTCGACCGCGCCTGGGTCAGCGAGTTTCTGCCGCTGCTTGCGCAGGGTGTCGATACCGTCATTGGCGATCAGTCTGCCGGGCTGTCAGTTGGCCAGGCACAGCGCGTCGCGGTCGCCCGTGCGCTGCTCAATCCCTCTTCGCTAATGCTGCTGGACGAACCTGCGGCCAGCCTGGACGCTCACAGCGAGCAGCGCGTGATGGATGCGCTTAACGCAGCCTCACGCCAGCAAACCACCCTGATGGTGACTCACCAGCTGGAAGGTATTGCCGACTGGGATCAGATCTGGGTGATGGAAAACGGACACATTGTTGAACAAGGCGATTACGCCGCGCTTGTTGCCGCGCAGGGGCCGTTTGCGACCCTGCTGGCGAACCGTCAGGAGGATATCTGATGCGCGCCCTGCTTCCGTATCTTGCACTGTATAAACGCCACAAATGGATGCTGACACTCGGGATCGTGCTGGCGATCGTTACTCTGCTGGCCAGCATCGGTCTGCTTACGCTTTCCGGCTGGTTCCTCTCCGCGTCTGCGGCCGCAGGCTTTGCCGGGCTGTACAGCTTTAACTACATGCTGCCTGCCGCCGGGGTGCGCGGCACGGCGATTACGCGAACTGCCGGACGCTACTTCGAACGTCTGGTCAGCCACGACGCGACCTTCCGCGTGCTGCAACACCTGCGTATTTACACCTTCAGCAAACTGCTGCCCCTCTCCCCTGCCGGGCTGGCACGTTTTCGACAGGGCGAATTACTCAACCGCGTGGTCGCAGATGTGGATACGCTGGATCACCTCTATCTGCGCGTCATTTCACCTATGGTGGGCGCGTTTGTAGTGATTGTCGTGGTCACGCTGGGGTTGAGTTTCCTGGATGTTCCCATCGCACTGACGCTCGGCGGCATCATGCTGATGACGCTGATTATTCTGCCGCCCCTGTTTTATCGTGCAGGTAAAACCACCGGGGAAAACCTGACGCGCCTGCGAGGGGAATATCGCCAGCAGCTCACCGCCTGGTTGCAGGGACAGGCCGAGCTCACCCTTTTTGGTGCCAGCAAACGGTACCGCGCCCGCATGGAAAATACGGAGCTGAACTGGCATGAAGCCCAGCGGCGCCAGTCTGAACTGACCGCGTTCTCCCAGGCGCTGATGATGTTAATTGGTGGGATTGCCGTCATCGCCATGCTCTGGATGGCCTCCGGTGGCGTGGGCGGTAACGCGCAGCCTGGCCCGCTGATTGCGCTGTTTGTTTTCTGTGCCCTGGCAGCCTTTGAAGCCTTAGCCCCGGTCACGGGCGCTTTTCAGCATCTCGGCCAGGTGATTGCCTCTGCGCTGCGCATTACGGATATTGCCGAGCAGGAGCCGGAAGTGAAGTTCAGCGCGGTTCAAACCGCTGTGCCAGAGCAGGTCGCGCTGACGCTCAGCAATGTCACTTTCGCCTACGACAAGCAGGCGCAAAACGCGCTGGAAGACATCACCCTTTCTGTTGATGCCGGGCAGCGCATTGCGATCCTTGGCCGTACGGGATGTGGGAAATCGACACTTCTGCAACTTCTCACGCGCGCGTGGGACCCACAGCAGGGCGAGATTCTGTTTAACGACGTTCCGCTGTCTGGTTTTAGCGAAGCGGCCTTGCGTAAAACGGTCAGCGTCGTGCCCCAGCGGGTGCATCTGTTCAGCGCTACGCTGCGCGATAATCTTCTTCTGGCGGCACCAGACGCCTCCGACGATACGCTGCGGGCAATGCTGGAGCAGGTTGGGCTGCACAAGCTGCTTGAAGACGACGGGTTGAACAGCTGGCTGGGTGAAGGGGGTCGACAGCTTTCCGGCGGCGAACTGCGTCGTCTGGCCATTGCGCGTGCGCTGCTGCACGATGCGCCGCTGATGCTGCTGGATGAACCGACAGAAGGACTGGATGCCACGACAGAGAGCCAAATCCTTGATTTACTGGCGAATGTGATGAAAGGTAAAACCGTGCTGATGGTCACGCACCGTCTGCGAGGGCTGGTGAATTTCGATCAGATAATTGTGATGGACAACGGACACATAATTGAGCAAGGTAGTCACGCAGAGCTGCTGGCAAAACAAGGTCGCTACTACCAGTTTAAACAGCGCCTGTAGACTATATTTGTAGCGTCCTCTCTCGCGTACTGGAGTTCTGTTGTCATGCGCCTGGTGCAGCTTTCTCGCCATAATATTGCGTTCCCTTCTCCGGAGGGGGCGCTGCGTGAACCTAACGGCTTGCTGGCTCTGGGCGGCGATCTCAGCCCGGCACGGCTCTTAATGGCTTACCAGCGCGGCATCTTTCCGTGGTTTTCTCCTGGCGACCCGATCTTATGGTGGTCTCCCGACCCGCGAGCCGTGCTGTGGCCTGGACAGTTTCACCTGAGTCGCAGCATGAAGCGTTTTCATGCAAAATCACCCTTTCGCGTCACGCTTAATCACGCCTTCGGCCAGGTTATCGAAGGCTGCGCTGAAGATCGTCACGAAGGCACCTGGATAACCCGCGATATCATTATCGCCTATCACCAGCTTCATGAGCTGGGTTACGCGCATTCGATCGAAGTGTGGAGCGGCGACGACCTCGTCGGGGGCATGTACGGCGTGGCGCAGGGTACGCTGTTCTGCGGCGAGTCGATGTTCTCCCGCTCCACGAATGCGTCGAAAACCGCGCTGCTGGTTTTTAGCCAGGAATTTGCCCGACGTGGAGGACAGTTAATGGATTGTCAGGTGCTGAATGAGCATACCGCCTCGCTCGGCGCCGTTGAAATCTCCCGCCGACACTATATCGAACACCTGGAACAGTGCCGAAAGGAGACCCTACCACGCGATTTTTGGGTTCCCAGAACGCTCTTTATACCCAATGCCTAAATGTTTTCCGCATATTTTTTATGAGGGTGTTATAATTACGCCGCAGAGTAGCTTCTGCCTGTTGCCCCGCCGCCGTTTGGGACCCTCGCTTCAGATAACGTCCTTACGTTTATCCTGTCGTCTCCCCTTTACGAATGCGCTTTCCGTTCGGTTGTACCGTGACGCTTGGGCAATACGCTGAGACTGTTTTGCTGCGTTTTAAACGCGCAATTCTTTACTTAATTGAGGAATTTCGGCATTATCTTGCCGGTTCAAAACTTGGTAGTGATACCCCAGAGGATTAGATGGCCAAAGAAGACAATATTGAAATGCAGGGTACCGTACTTGATACGTTGCCTAATACCATGTTTCGCGTAGAACTGGAAAACGGTCACGTGGTAACTGCGCACATCTCCGGTAAAATGCGCAAAAACTATATCCGCATTTTGACGGGCGACAAAGTGACTGTTGAGCTGACCCCGTACGACCTGAGCAAAGGCCGCATTGTCTTCCGTAGTCGCTAATTGTTTTCGCCTGTAATGGCAGATGAATATTTAAAAGGTCGGGACAATCCCGGCCTTTTTTATTTATGGCTTTAGTGTGGCTGTTCAGGAAGAGGTATTTTAGTGCGTTCTGATGCCTTCACCCTGACCCTCTCCCACAGGGAGAGGGAGAAAAGCGGACACAAAAAAGCCGGGTTAAAAACCCGGCTTTTACACTAAAGAAAATCAGTGAGCCGCTTCCGGCTTGTGCTTCGCCGCACTCTGGAAATCGTACGTCAGTTCGTTCTTCGCCTGATCCAGCCCCACCGTTACCTGGCCGCCGTCCACCAGCGAGCCAAACAGCAGCTCGTTCGCCAGCGGTTTCTTCAGGTTGTCCTGAATCACACGCGCCATCGGACGAGCGCCCATCGCACGGTCGTAGCCTTTCTCAGCCAGCCAGTTGCGGGCCTCCTGGCTCACTTCCAGCGAGACGCCTTTCTGATCCAGCTGAACCTGCAACTCGACGATGAACTTGTCCACCACCTGATGGATCACCTCGGTAGACAGGTGATCGAACCAGATAATGTTGTCCAGACGGTTACGGAACTCCGGCGTGAAGATCTTCTTGATCTCTTCCATCGCATCGGTGCTGTTATCCTGGTGGATCAGGCCGATGGATTTACGCTCGGTTTCCCGCACGCCCGCGTTGGTGGTCATCACCAGCACCACGTTGCGGAAATCGGCCTTGCGCCCGTTGTTATCGGTCAGCGTCCCGTTGTCCATCACCTGCAACAGGATGTTGAACACGTCCGGGTGCGCTTTCTCGATTTCATCGAGCAACAGTACCGCGTGCGGATGCTTGATAACCGCGTCCGTAAGCAGGCCGCCCTGGTCAAAGCCCACGTATCCCGGAGGCGCACCAATCAAACGGCTGACGGTATGACGCTCCATATACTCGGACATATCAAAGCGCAGCAACTCAATGCCCAGCGCTTTGGAGAGCTGAACCGTCACCTCGGTTTTCCCCACGCCGGTCGGACCGGCGAACAGGAAGGAACCAACCGGCTTGTGGTCATGCCCCAGGCCAGCACGGGCCATCTTGATCGCTTCGGTTAAAGCCTCGATGGCTTTATCCTGACCAAAGACCAGCATTTTCAGGCGATTGCCGAGGGTGCGCAGGGTATCACGGTCGCTCTGAGAGACGCTCTTCTCAGGAATACGCGCGATGCGGGCCACCACAGATTCGATATCCGCCACGTTCACAGTTTTCTTACGCTTGCTGGCTGGCATCAGGCGCGCACGCGCACCCGCCTCATCAATCACGTCGATCGCTTTATCCGGCAGATGACGATCGTTGATGTATTTCACCGCCAGTTCCACCGCCGCACGTACCGCTTTCGCGGTGTAACGCACGTCGTGGTGTGCTTCGTACTTGGTTTTCAGGCCGTTGATGATCTGCACCGTTTCGTCAACCGACGGCTCGGTCACGTCGATTTTCTGGAAACGACGCGCCAGCGCACGATCCTTCTCAAAGATGTTGCTGAACTCCTGGTAAGTCGTGGAGCCCATCACGCGGATCTTGCCGCTGGAGAGCAGCGGTTTGATCAGGTTAGCGGCATCCACCTGGCCACCGGAGGCCGCACCTGCGCCGATGATGGTGTGGATTTCATCGATAAACAGAATGCTGTTGGTGTCCTGCTCCAGCTGTTTTAACAGCGCTTTGAAACGTTTTTCGAAATCACCGCGGTATTTGGTGCCCGCCAGCAGCGAGCCAATATCCAGCGAGTAGATGGTGCAGTCGGCAATCACTTCAGGCACGTCGCCCTGCACAATGCGCCAGGCCAGCCCTTCGGCAATCGCGGTTTTACCCACGCCAGATTCCCCCACCAGCAGCGGGTTGTTCTTACGGCGGCGGCACAGCACCTGGATGGCACGCTCCAGCTCTTTGTCGCGGCCAATCAGCGGGTCGATACCGCCAACGCGAGCAAGCTGGTTAAGGTTGGTGGTGAAGTTTTCCATACGATCCTCCCCGCCTGCTTGCTCTTCATTGCTGTTGATCTGTCCGCTGGGATCCGATGCCTGGTTAGGCTCGTCTTTTCGCGTTCCGTGAGAGATGAAGTTGACCACGTCGAGCCGGCTGACTTCGTGTTTACGCAGCAGGTAGGCCGCCTGGGACTCCTGCTCGCTGAAGATGGCGACCAGGACATTGGCGCCAGTCACTTCGCTACGTCCGGAAGACTGGACGTGGAAAACCGCGCGCTGCAACACGCGCTGGAAGCTGAGCGTCGGCTGCGTGTCGCGCTCTTCTTCACTGGCTGGCAGCACCGGTGTAGTTTGTTCGATGAAGGCTTCGAGTTCCTGACGTAGCGCCACCAGATCCACGGAGCAGGCTTCCAGCGCTTCGCGGGCAGATGGGTTGCTAAGCAGTGCGAGCAGCAGGTGCTCGACGGTCATAAACTCATGTCGGTGCTCACGCGCTCTGGCGAAAGCCATGTTTAAACTGAGTTCCAGTTCTTGATTGAGCATAGGCACCTCCCCCAATTTTATGCCTTATCAGGCCTTTTCCAGCGTACACAGCAACGGATGCTCGTTCTCCCTTGCATAGTCGTTCACCATCGCTACTTTGGTTTCCGCAACCTCGGCAGTAAAGATGCCGCAGATCGCTTTGCCACGATAATGAACGGTAAGCATCAGTTGCGTTGCACGTTCAACATCATAAGAAAAGAACTTTTGTAGCACGTCAATAACAAATTCCATCGGCGTGTAATCATCGTTCATTAACATAACTTTATACATAGATGGCGGTTTTAGCGCGTCGCGCACTTTATCTTCCGCCAGCTGGTCAAAATCCAGCCAATCGTTGGTCTTACCCATTATGCATAACCACTTTGAATCTACCTCAGATGTTAGATAACAATCATCTATTACTGTCATCCGCGATGTCTGTCACAAACTGTTGCAATAGCGTTAACTGCCTCAAATTTTGGTTGATTATTGTCCCAACTCCAGCGCCAAACGCTTGACGGCTTCTTCCGTTTCTCTAAATTGTACAAGCGTGAGTTGGCGAGGTTTTGAACAGCCCCCACTCCACCACCGGTTCATTCCATCTTAATTTATAAGATTTACGAAGGATGTCGAAGCATGGAAATGGGTACTGTTAAGTGGTTCAACAACGCCAAGGGGTTTGGCTTCATTTGCCCCGAAGGCGGCGGCGAGGATATCTTCGCTCACTATTCCACCATTCAGATGGATGGTTACAGGACGCTCAAAGCCGGGCAGTCCGTCCGGTTCGATGTACACCAGGGGCCAAAAGGCAATCACGCCAGTCTTATCGTGCCCGTTGAAGCAGAAACGGTTGCATAGCTCTCTGATTCATTGTGTACACCCCGCAGGCAAAATGCCAGCCCGATCGGCTGGCATTTTTATTTTCGGGTTATTCCCGCGCCAGCGCATCCACCGGATCCAGCCGCGCCGCGTTTCGTGCCGGCAGCCAGCCAAACAAAATGCCGGTAAAGGTGGAGCACAAAAACGCGGTGAGGATCGCCATCGGTGAGAAGCCAATCTCCCACCCCGGTAAAAAGAGCTGGAGCGCGAAGGCGATCATCATCGAGAGCGCAATCCCCATCGCGCCTCCCACCAGACACACCAGCACCGCTTCAATCAAAAATTGCTGGAGCACATCGCTGGCTCTGGCCCCGACCGCCATGCGAATGCCGATCTCCCGCGTACGTTCGGTCACCGACACCAGCATAATGTTCATCACCCCTATCCCGCCGACGACCAACGAAATCACCGCCACCAGCGTCAGGAACAGCTGAAGAGTACGTGTGGTCTTTTCGGCCGTTTTCAAGAGGCCGTCCATGTTCCAGGTGAAGAAATCCTTTTTCCCGTGGCGCAACGTTAACAGCCGCTCGAGCTGCTGTTCCGCCAGCGCGCTGTCGTAGCCCTCTTTCACTCGCACGGTAATGGAGTTGAGCCAGGACTGTCCCATAATGCGCCCGGAAATGGTGCTGTACGGCAGCCAGACGCGCAGGATCTTGCTGCTGCCAAACATGGACTGTTTCTCTTCCGCCACACCAATCACCGTGGCGGGCATGTTACCCACCAGGATCACTTCCCCCACCACACGGGTTTTATTGGGGAAAAGCTGTCTGCGCGAGTTAGCGTCTAACACCACCACCTGCGCCCTGCCCGCCAGCTGTTCCGCGTTGAAGGTCGCCCCTTCGCTGAAGGTCATGCCGTAGACGTTGAAGTAATCTCCGCTGACGCCGTTAGCGCTGGCCGCCACGTCGATGTTGCCGTAGCGCAGACGCAGGTTTTGCGACACGGCAGGCGTGGCGGAGTTCACCCACGGCTGCTTCTGAATAGCCGCCAGATCGTCGTATTTCAGCGCCTGCTGATACTGCGGCTCGTCGTCGCCAAAATCTTTGCCGGGGTAAACGTCGATGGTGTTAGTCCCGATGGCGCGAATATCCGCCAGCACCAGCTGTTTCGCCGCATCGCCCACCACCACAATCGACACCACCGAGGCAATACCGATAATGATGCCGAGCATGGTCAGCAGGGTGCGCATTTTGTTGGCCGCCATCGCCAGCCAGGCCATGGTCAGCGCTTCACGAAAGCCGCTGGAGAACTGTCCCCAGCCGGTGGACGCAGGTAAGGCTTCTTTCGGCGCCGCCGCTCTGGACTGACGTGGCGGCGGGTTGCTGACCAGCTCGCCGTCGTGGATCTCAATGATGCGTTCCGCCTGCGCTGCCACCTGCGGATCGTGGGTGACAATAATCACCGTATGCCCCTGATCGCGCAGCTGATGCAGGATCGCCATCACCTCTTCACCGGAATGGCTGTCGAGCGCACCGGTTGGCTCATCAGCGAGGATCACCTGTCCGCCGTTCATCAGCGCACGGGCAATACTCACGCGCTGCTGCTGACCGCCGGAAAGCTGCGAAGGCTGATAATCAACACGCTCCGCCAGCCCAAGACGCGTTAACAGCGCCTTCGCGCGTTCAAGGCGTTTTTTGCGCTCGACGCCCGCATACACCGCCGGCACCTCCACGTTCTGCGCCGCGCTCAGGTGTGAAAGCAGATGGTAACGCTGAAAAATAAAGCCAAAATGCTCGCGACGCAGCTTCGCCAGCGCGTCGCCGTCCAGGGTGGAAACATCCGTCCCGGCCACGCGATAGGTGCCGCTGGTGGGCTTATCCAGACAGCCAAGAATGTTCATCAGCGTTGATTTACCCGAGCCCGACGCCCCGACAATCGCCACCATCTCACCGGCTTCAACGCGCAGGGAGATGCCCTTCAGCACCTCCACCGGCCCGTCGCCGGACGGATAGCTGCGACGAATGTCATTCAGCTCAAGCAACGCCGTCATTGCACGGCTCCGGGCAGGGTTTCGCTGGTGACCACTTCCTCACCCTCTTCCAGCCCTTTTACCACCACCACATCGGTGTCGTTACGCGCGCCAATCACCACTTCCCGCTCGCGGGTTTCGCCGTTGCGCAGCAATTTCACCTTGTAGCGATTGTCCCCGGCGGATTCACCCAGCGCGGAGAGCGGAACCGTCAGCACGTTTTTCACGCCGGTCAGCTGGATATGCACCTGGGCGGTCATGTCCAGCCGCAGCACGCCCTGCGGGTTTGGCACCTCAAAACGCGCATAGTAGAAGATGGCGTCGTTGACCTTCTCCGGCGTCGGCAGGATATCTTTCAGCACCCCTTCATAGCGGGTTTGCGGATCGCCCAGCACCGTAAACCAGGCTTTCTGCCCCGGCTTAAGGTGAATGACGTCCGCTTCGGATACCTGGGCTTTCACCAGCATGGTGCTCATATCCGCCAGGGTCAGGATGTTCGGCGCCTGCTGCGCGGCGATGACCGTCTGGCCTTGCAGGGTGGTTATCTGCGTCACTTCCCCGGCCATTGGCGCAACGATTTGCGTGTAATCGAGGTTGGTTTTCGCCGTATCCAGCGAGGCCTGATTCCGTTTGATTTGCGCATCGATGGTGCCAATCTGCGCCTGCTTCACCGCCAGCTCCGTGGCGGCTGTGTCCAGATCCTGTTTCGAGATAGCCTGCGTTTTCGCCAGCGCCTGCTGGCGCGTCAGGGTGACCTGAGCGAGATTACGCTCCGCCTGAGCCTGCGCGCGCTGCGCGCGCAGCTCCATCAGCGTCGCTTCCACTTCGCGGATTTGGTTTTGCGCCTGCTCAGGATCGATCACGCCCAGCAGCTGGCCTTTTTTAACCTTATCGCCAATCTCAACTGACAGGGTTTTAAGCTGACCGCTGACCTGCGCGCCCACGTCAACCTTACGCAGGGCATCCAGTTTCCCCGTCGCCAGCACGTTTTGTTGCAGCTCGCCAGGACGAACAATCAGCGTTTGATACTGTGGTACCGGCGCGTTCAGTACCTTCCATAACCAGAATCCGCCCGCTAACACCACTACCGCCAGCAGCAGAAACAGCTTTCTGCGTTTTCCCTTCAGGTTCATAAATATTCCAAATAATTGTTCTGGCTATCATCACCGTTGATTTTATCTAAACCACTCCTCAACGAAACCCCCGATCCCCGTAATCGTCGGGAATTGTTTACCCGATGTTGATAAAGCGCCTGCTGAAATAGCGATATTCCACCAGAAGCAGGATCTAACATGTCTTCCATCGTCGATACACCCTATTCAACGCTGCCCCAGCCTAAATCGGGCTGGCAACTGTTTAAAAGCCTGGCATCGGGTTCCCTCACGCCGGGGCTGGCGTGGCAAAATCCGGCCTATCGACGTAAGTTTATGTTGCGCTCGCTGGCAACGCCGTTCACCACTGCGCGCCTGCTCGGAAACCTTGCAAAACAGCCCCGTCTGATGCAGATCCTGCGCGTGCAGCCCGGCCTGCCGTGCCGCCTGCACCGGCCGTGGCTGACCGTCAATATGGGCCGTCAGACTACGCTGGACGCATTGAACGATCACTATGAGATGATGAGCCGCCATCTTCCGGCGTCGCTGCTGAATGGCTACCTCTCCAGCCAGGGCATCACGCTGGTGACGTTAACGGGCAAAGAGGAGCAGCAGTTTAGCGTTCGCCTGAGCGCGGATGCGTTTCTGGACAAAGAAGGGGAAGCGACCCTCACTTTTTGCGACCACCAGAACACGGTGCTGGCCGAGCTGACCTTTACGCTGTGCACATACCAGGGCAAGCCAACGCTCTTCATCGGCGGAATGCAGGGGGCGAAAGCGCATGTCCCGCACGAGCACATTCAGCTGGCGACCAAAGCCTGTCACGGACTGTTCCCAAAACGTCTGCTGGTTGAAGCGGTCATGACGCTGGCAGGCGCCTTCCCGGTCGAGCAGATCCTCGCGGTGAGTAACGCCACCCACATCTACCGCAGCTGGCGCTATCGCAAGAAAAAAGAGGGAAAATTGCTGGCTGACTATGACAGCTTCTGGCGCTCCCTTGGCGGACAGCAGCAGGATAACGGCAACTTTGCCCTGCCGCTGACCATGCCACGCAAACCGATGGAAGAGATTGCGAGTAAAAAACGGTCCGAATACCGCCGCCGCTATGCCCTGCTTGATAGCCTGATCCAACAGGTTTCGCAGGCGACTGCCCGTTAATCGGCCCTCCCACGAGCCAGCCAGAGGACGCGGGAGAACATTTTACGCAGCAGCGTGGGCACCGACTCCACGCCTCGCCTGCCCGCTTCCGTCGCAACTTCAATGGCCAGATCCGGTTTTGACGACCGATGGATAGCTTTGGCAATCACCCGGCGCATATTCATGGGCACATCTACCGGGATCATCGCCACGCGGTGAAAGACGTCGTCAAATCCCTGGCGGTACATAAAGTGCTCCATGTCCATCGCAGGCAGCGCGGTCAGATGTTCCCGCTCCTCTTCACGATCGTTATTGAGCAGGCTGCGCACGGTCGCCGCATATTTTTTACCCGCCTCATCGCCATCCACCAGTACGTGCCACTCTATCCCCATCCGGCGCGCAAATTTGATCAGCGGTTTTAAGCCAGACTGAGCAAATTCGATCACTTTGATCCCTTCGGCATCAAAGTGGTGTCCGCACTGGCGAGCCAGCTCGTTTATCACCCAGGTTTCCGTTTCCCCTTCCACCAGCAACCAGCAGCGGGCAAACAGGGAAGAGGCACGGTTAAAACGGATATGAAACGCAATTCGTCGGCCATCTTCGGCATTTAACCCGCCGGGCCCGAGCCGGTAGGCGGTGACCCGCGAGGATTCACGCACCAGGCGGCAGACATACTCCACCGGCGTCAGAGAGAGCAGCTCTCCGGAATTCGTGGTGGTGACTCGCTGCAACGGCAGCAAATTAAGAAGATGCCATGCCACGGAAAGCATAATCGGGTGCAGCCGCGTTTCCGGATCTTCCACCAGCAGCAGCGGGCGCGCGTCCCGATCCAGGCGCACCGTCCCTTTCGCCTGTAAAAGCGTGGAGAATAATCCCAGCAGGATCACCCGATGCGTGCGCCCGCCGGGGCGGTCGATCATGCGGTTGATAATATCGAGATAGCGCCAGCTTCGTTGTTCATCGTGCGAGCGGCGACGCATCAGACGGTGGCGCGCCTGCCCCGTTCCCTGCTCGGAGAAATAGTGCTCCAGCAGTTGCACCATGGCAGACAGTCCCTGACGGATCTGGCCGTCGGTGAGGTTCTGCGGCCGTGAGACCAGTTCACGGGCGAGGAAATCCAGTTCGCGGGCGGTCACCTCCACCTCGGGCATATTCGGCACGGTGCCGTTACGAATCCGCCGCATAAAGCGCGCGTCTCGTAAGCGCAGCACGGGGGAGAGGCGGATAAGATGGCGGGCAAGCTCGTCAATATTATCGAGCGGGATCGGATTTCCCTTCTCATCAAGAAATTCACGCAGGGTTAACACCCCGTCGTTTTGCGCCATTTCGCCCTCAAGGCGATAGAAAATACGCTGGAAACCATCTTCACAGGGCACCCAGCAGGGCGACATAGGCCGAAAACGACGCACGCGATGGCGTCCGGGCTCGGATTCGCGGAAGGTCAGAATGATATGCAGGTGTTTCTCGCGTCCGTTGACATCCCCTGGCGGAAACCAGAAGTCATCATGAACGAAGTGGTACAAGTTCTCTTCGGGCGAAAGTAGCAGCGTCAGGGCATCCAGCAGGCTGGATTTACCCCAGGCATTTTCGCCTATCAGGACGTTGTTCTGTTCCAGTTGCAGCGACAGGCGGTTAATCCCGCGAAACCCGACAATCTCCACACGTTCGAGTAGCATACATCCCCCGCAATTCGGCCACTTTTTCCTTCAAGTTATCAGCAGTATAGCGGCAGGCTGTGGGTCACGACAGCAGAATATACGCCCCCTTAATTATTGGGCTATGCTCTTATTACCTCCGATCTGAACAAGGATTGACATCACATTGCCTTAAATCAAATTTAGTGAATTTATTTGAGTGGCGAAGGGATGTTGATGGTTTCAAAATACTGGCTCTTTGAGTCGTCATCCCTTTATGGCGATATAACCCGCGCGCAGGAATGGGCGCGGACGTTTATTATTGAGATGGTTATGTTCAGAAAATTAGCGGCAGAATGCTTTGGTACATTCTGGCTGGTGTTTGGTGGCTGCGGTAGCGCAGTACTGGCAGCCGCATTTCCGGAATTAGGTATTGGCTTTGTCGGCGTCGCGCTGGCATTCGGCTTAACTGTATTAACCATGGCATTCGCCGTGGGGCATATTTCCGGCGGTCATTTCAACCCGGCCGTCACATTAGGATTATGGGCGGGCGGACGTTTCCCGGCGAAAGATATTATTGGCTATATTATTGCCCAGGTTATTGGCGGTATTATTGCCGCGGCGGTGCTGTACGTAATTGCCAGCGGTAAAGCCGGATTTGACGCCGCGGCCAGCGGTTTTGCGTCGAACGGCTTCGGCGAACACTCTCCAGGCGGCTACTCGATGCTGTCTGCCATCGTGATTGAAATTGTGCTCACCGCAGGCTTCCTGTTGGTGATCCACGGCGCAACGGACAAATACGCGCCTGCGGGCTTTGCCCCTATCGCTATTGGTCTGGCGCTGACGCTGATCCACCTCATCTCCATCCCGGTGACCAACACCTCCGTTAACCCGGCGCGCAGCACCGCGGTGGCTATTTTCCAGGGCGGCTGGGCGCTTGAACAGCTGTGGCTGTTCTGGGTGATGCCTATTATCGGCGGTATTCTGGGCGGCGTGCTGTATCGCACCCTGCTGGAAAAACGCGATTAATTAAGTGCGGTCTGTAATGTCGGGTGGCGCTAAAGCTTACCCGACCTACGTTAGTGTGCACTTTGTAGGCCGGGTAAGGCGCAGCCGCCACCCGGCTTTCTTTTGCCGCTTTACTGTACAGCCTTTATTGGGTAGTGTCTCTAGCGCTTAACGAAAACTCAAAAGGACCGGCTGTTCATGTTCTCAGGACTCCTCATCATTCTTCTGCCCCTGATTGTGGGCTACCTTATTCCGCTGCGTCATGAATCGGCCTTAAAGCTTATTAATCGTTTTCTCAGCTGGATTGTTTACGTCATTCTGTTCTTTATGGGGATCAGCCTGGCCTTCCTGGATAATCTGGCGACGAACTTGCTTTCCATCCTGCATTATTCTGCGGTTACGGTAGTGGTTATTCTGCTGTGCAATATTGCTGCGCTGTTCTGGCTGGAACGCACTATTCCCTGGAAAAATCACCACCATCAGGAAAAGCTTCCCTCCCGTATTGCGATGGCGCTGGAATCATTAAAACTATGCGGCGTGGTGGTTCTCGGTTTTTTACTGGGGCTGACCGGCTGGGCATTTTTACAGCACGCAACGGAAGCCAGCGAATATACGCTTATTTTCCTGCTCTTCCTGATTGGTATTCAGCTGCGAAATAATGGCATGACGCTGAAACAGATTGTCCTTAACCGCCGGGGCATGATGGTTGCCGTTATCGTTGTGGCCAGCTCACTGGCGGGGGGAGTGATTAACGCCTTTATTCTCGATCTGCCGCTGAAAACCAGCCTGGCGATGGCGTCCGGTTTCGGCTGGTATTCGCTCTCCGGTATTCTGCTGACCGAATCGTTTGGTCCGGTGATTGGCAGCGCCGCCTTCTTTAACGATCTGGCGCGCGAGCTGATAGCCATCATGCTGATCCCCGGCCTGGTACGCCGCAGCCGCTCTACCGCGCTGGGCCTGTGCGGGGCCACCTCAATGGACTTTACCCTGCCGGTGTTACAGCGCTCGGGAGGACTGGAGATGGTTCCTGCCGCCATCGTACACGGCTTTATTCTGAGCCTGCTGGTCCCCATTCTGATAGCGTTCTTCTCAGCCTGATACTGCTTTGGCGGTAGTGAACCTGCCGCCAAAATTGCGCTAAATCAATAACCCTCCACTTAGTATAAGAAAGCACTTTTCTCTGCTGTGGCACAGGCATAACCTTAAACATGTATCTCAAATATAACTTTAACAGGTGTGATTATGTTTTGTGTGCAATGTGAACAAACCATCCGTACCCCGGCAGGCAACGGCTGCTCTTACGCGCAGGGTATGTGCGGCAAAACCGCAGAAACGTCCGATCTCCAGGATCTGCTGATTGCGGCGCTGCAAGGCTTGTCCGCCTGGGCCTTCAAAGCCCGTGAATATGGCATTGTTGATCACTATGTCGACAGCTTTGCGCCGCGCGCATTTTTCTCCACGCTGACCAACGTTAACTTCGATTCTCCACGCATTGTGGGCTATGCCCGCGAAGCTATTGCCCTGCGTGAAGCCCTGAAAGCGCAGTGCCTGAATGCCGACGCCAGCGCCCGCGTGGACAACCCGATGGCGGAGCTACAGCTGGTGAGCGACGACCTGGGCGAGCTACAGCGTCAGGCCGCAGAATTTACTCCCAATAAAGACAAAGCGGCGATTGGCGAAAACATCCTCGGCCTGCGCCTGCTGTGCCTGTACGGTCTGAAAGGTGCTGCGGCCTATATGGAACACGCGCACGTACTCGGCCAGTACGACAACGCTATTTACGCCCAGTACCACAAAATCATGGCCTGGCTGGGCACCTGGCCTTCCGATATGAACGCCCTGCTGGAATGCTCGATGGAAATCGGCCAGATGAACTTCAAAGTGATGAGCATTCTGGATGCCGGTGAAACCAGCACCTACGGCCACCCAACGCCAACGCAGGTCAACGTCAAAGCGACCGAAGGCAAATGCATCCTGATCTCCGGTCATGACCTGAAAGATCTCTACAACCTGCTGAAGCAGACCGAAGGCACCGGCGTTAACGTTTATACCCACGGCGAAATGCTGCCCGCGCACGGTTACCCGGAGCTGCGTAAATTTAAGCATCTGATCGGTAACTACGGCAGCGGCTGGCAGAACCAGCAGGTGGAGTTCGCCCGCTTCCCTGGCCCAATCGTCATGACCTCTAACTGCATCATCGACCCGACCGTCGGCGCGTATGACGACCGTATCTGGACCCGCAGCATCGTCGGCTGGCCGGGCGTGAGCCACCTTGAAGGCGACGATTTCGGTCCGGTTATCGCTCAGGCGCAGCAGATGGCAGGCTTCCCGTACAGCGAAATTCCGCACCTCATCACCGTCGGTTTTGGTCGTGAAACCCTGCTGGGTGCGGCGGATTCCCTGATTGACCTCGTCAGCCGTGAAAAACTGCGTCACATCTTCCTGATCGGCGGCTGTGACGGCGCGCGCGGGGAACGTAACTACTTCACCGATTTCGCCACCCGCGTACCGGAAGACTGTCTGATCCTGACCCTGGCCTGCGGTAAGTACCGTTTCAACAAGCTGGACTTCGGCAACATCGAAGGTCTGCCGCGCCTGGTGGATACGGGTCAGTGTAACGATGCGTATTCAGCCATCATTCTGGCGGTCACGCTGGCAGAGAAACTGGGCTGCGGCGTGAACGATCTGCCGCTGTCGCTGGTGCTCTCCTGGTTCGAGCAGAAAGCGATCGTTATCCTGTTGACCCTGCTCTCTCTCGGCGTGACCAACATCGTCACCGGGCCGACCGCGCCAGGCTTCCTGACGCCGGACCTGCTGGCCATCCTGAACGAGAAATTTGGTCTGCGTTCCGTGACCAACGTTGAAGATGATATGAAGCAACTGCTGAGCGCGTAAGGAGTAACTCATGACCATGCCAACCTCACAATGTCCGTGGCGGATGCAGGTTCATCACATCCATCAGGAGACGCCGGATGTGTGGACGCTGTCGCTGCTGTGCCATGACTATTATCCGTACCGCGCGGGCCAGTATGCGCTGGTGAGCGTGCGTAATTCGGCGGATACTCTGCGCGCCTACACGATCTCCTCCACGCCGGGCGTGAGCGAGTACATTACGCTCACCGTTCGTCGTATTGATGACGGCGCAGGATCCGAGTGGCTGACCCGGGACGTGAAGCGCGGGGATTACATCTGGCTGTCTGATGCGCAGGGCGAGTTTACCTGTGACGACAAGACGGAAGATAAATTCCTGCTGCTGGCGGCGGGTTGTGGCGTGACGCCGATTATGTCGATGCGTCGCTGGCTGGCGAAATACCGTCCTCAGGCCGACGTGCAGGTGATTTTCAGCGTTCGTTCCCCGGAAGATGTGATTTTTGCCGAAGAATGGCGCAACTATCCGGTGACGCTGGTGGCCGAGCACAACGCGACGCACGGTTTTGTCGCGGGGCGCCTGAGCCGCGAGCTGCTGCAAAGCGTGCCGGATATTGCGAACCGCACCGTGATGACCTGCGGCCCGGCGCCGTACATGGAGATCGTGGAGAAAGAAGTGAAAGCGCTCGGCGTGACCCGCTTCTTCAAAGAGCAGTTCTTCACGCCTGTAGCGGAAGCGGCGACCAGCGGGATGAAGTTCACGAAGCTGCAACCGGCGCAGACCTTCTTTGGCCGCGTGGGCACCACGCTGCTTGAAGCGCTGGAAAGCAACAACGTACCGGTGGCAGCGGCCTGCCGCGCCGGGGTGTGCGGTTGCTGTAAGACCAAAGTGGTTTCCGGTGAGTACACGGTCACCAGCACCATGACGCTGACCGACGCGGAAATCGCGGAGGGCTATGTGCTGGCATGTTCGTGCCATCCGCAGGGCGATCTTGTCCTCGCATAATCTGTCGTGGTTCACCTGTAGGCCCGGTAAGCGTCAGCGCCACCGGGCTTTTTTGTCCGTGCAGGCCAGCTCATTTGCCTTTGTAACTCCTGTAGGCCCGGTAAGCGTCAGCGCCACCGGGCTTTTTGCCCATGCAGGCCAGCGCATATGCCTTTGTAACCCCTGTAGGCCCGGTAAGCGTCAGCGCCACCGGGCTTTTTGCCCATGCAGGCCAGCGCATTTGCCTTTGGAACCTCTGTAAGCCCGGCAAGCGTCAGCGCCACCGGGCTTTTTGCCCATGCAGGCCAGCGCATTTGCCTTTGGA
>NZ_JBMKIA010000023.1:0-71406 GCF_049238215.1 Enterobacter cloacae complex sp. IR5441 | reverse complement strand
TCGCACATCTTGTTGTCTGATTATTGATTTTTCGCGAAACCATTTGATCATATGACAAGATGTGTATCCACCTTAACTTAATGATTTTTACCAAAATCATTAGGGGATTCATCAGTACTACGTTTGCCTTCACCCAGTAACTCATCACGTACAATGCGGTAATCATCCAGTGATATGTAAGTAAATTGCAGCCCGCCGGTAACATCTCCCATCGCCCAAATATTGTCTGCGGTGGTATGTAATCGCTTGTCAACGACAATTGCCCCGCGCTCGTTTACTGCGATACCGGCATTTTCTGGATGTAACGAAGCGGTAGCCGGTTGACGACCGGAAGCTATTAACAGTGCATCCACCGCCAGTTGGGCGTGCTCGCTATGCACTTGCACTTGATTTTCATGGTGACTGATTCGCTCCACATGGGCATTGAGGATAATATCGACGCCCTGATCGCGTAAAATCGTCGCGATATTATCAGCAATATCCCGATCTTCCCGAGGCAAAAACAGCGAAGCTGCCTCTAAAATGGTTACTTTGCTGCCAAAATTAGCGAACATAGAGGCGAACTCAACGCCAATATATCCGCCGCCCAAAATACCTAAATGCCCAGGCAATTCTTTTAGATTAAGTAATCCGGTGCTGTCATATACACCAGGCGTGGTGGTAATTCCAGGAATTGGCGGAACCACGGCTTGTGCACCGGTATTAATAAAAATTTTCTCGCCATGAATCTCCAAATTTCCCTCAGGCCGATGAACACGCAGGCTATGATTATTGATAAACTCCGCCTGGCCGTCGATCACGTCGATATTGGGCATATCCGCAAGATTATGAAAATTCTTATTACGTAAAAAATTAACCACTTCATTTTTACGCTGTATGGCACGGACAAAATCTGTGTGCTGCTGTGCGTCATGAACCAATGTTTTGGTTGGGATACAGCCGATATTAATACAGGTCCCGCCATACATTGCATTTGATTGTTCGATGAGAGCCACACGCCAACCTGCTTTTGCCAGCGTGACGGCTAATGTTTTTCCAGCCTTGCCAAAACCAATAATAACTGCCTGATATTTATTCATGATGATTTCCTGTCGAAACGCGTTCATTTGACATCATGACTATAGACGCAAAAGGTGATGCTGCCAACTTACTGATTTAGTGTATGATGGTGTTTTTGAGGTGCTCCAGTGGCTTCTGTTTGGCTTTGTTGAATAAATCGAACTTTTGCTGAGTTGAAGGATCAGATCACGCATCTTCCCGACAACGCAGACCGTTCCGTGGCAAAGCAAAAGTTCAAAATCACCAACTGGCCCACCTACAATAAAGCCCTCATCAACCGTGGCTCCATAACTTTCTGGCTGGATGATGAAGCTATTCAGGCCTGGTATGAGTCGGCAACGCCTTCATCACGGGGAAGACCTCAGCGCTATTCTGATCTCGCCATCACCACCGTTCTGGTCATTAAACGCGTGTTCAGGTTGACCCTGCGGGCTGCACAGGGTTTTATTGATTCCATTTTTACACTGATGAATGTTCCGTTGCGCTGCCCGGATTACACCAGTGTCAGCAAGCGCGCAAAGTCGGTTAATGTCAGTTTCAAAACGCCCACCCGGGGTGAAATCGCGCATCTGGTGATTGATTCCACCGGGCTGAAGGTCTTTGGTGAAGGCGAATGGAAAGTCAAAAAACATGGCCAGGAACGCCGCCGTATCTGGCGAAAGTTGCATCTGGCAGTTGACAGCAACACACATGAAATCATCTGTGCAGACCTGTCGCTGAACAATGTGACGGACTCAGAAGCCTTCCCGGGTCTTATCCGGCAGACTCACAGAAAAATCAGGGCAGCATCGGCAGACGGCGCTTACGACACCCGGCTCTGTCACGATGAACTGCGGCGTAAGAAAATCAGCGCGCTTATCCCGCCCCGAAAAGGCGCGGGTTACTGGCCCGGTGAATATGCAGACCGTAACCGTGCTGTTGCGAATCAGCGGCTGACCGGGAGTAATGCGCGGTGGAAATGGACAACAGATTATAACCGTCGCTCGATAGCGGAAACGGCGATGTACCGGGTAAAACAGCTGTTCGGAGGTTCACTGACACTGCGTGACTACGATGGTCAGGTTGCAGAGGCTATGGCCCTGGTACGAGCGCTGAACAAAATGACGAAAGCAGGTATGCCTGAAAGCGTGCGTATTGCCTGAAAACACAACCCGCTACGGGGGAGACTTACCCGAAATCTGATTTATTCAACAAAGCCGGGGAGAGCATGAAAATGATGGATATGAGCGGTCACGATCAGGCCGCAATGTCCCATGAAATGATGCAAAACGGCAATTCTGCTGCCCATCAGGACATGGCTGAAATGCATAAAAAAATGATGAAATCCAAACCTGAGAACACCCAAGAAACTGCTAAGCCATTTTCCGAAATGAACGAGCATGAGAAAGCCGCTGTTGTGCATGAGAAGGCGAATAATGGTCTATCTTCCGTTATTCATCAGCAGCAGGCTGAAAAGCATCGCAGCCAGATCACCCAGAATTAACCCGCAGCTCCACTTGTCAGACCCTCATTTGACGCCGAAGTCACTGGCTTACGCTCCCGTCCGGGAGCGTTTTTTTCCCATATATCAAACTTTAACTCTGAAGAGGTGGAAGTATCTGACCAACACTGTCACGTAACGCCAGATAACTACAAAAACACCTCAGGTGAACGTAAGCGTTAAGTGAGCGCCGTATTGACGGCTATTTATTGGTGAGATCTACGTTCCATGGCAGCAGTTCGGCCACTTTGTTGATGGGCCACTCCGGCAATACGCTCAGGATATGGCGAAGGTAACCCTCTGGATCGATACCGTTCAGCCTGCACGTTCCGATCAGACCATACAGCAGGGCACCACGTTCACCACCATGATCACTGCCGAAGAAGATGTAGTTTTTCTTGCCCAGACAGACCGCTCGTAGCGCGCGCTCAGCAGCGTTATTATCCGGCTCTGCCAGACCATCATCGCAGTAGTAACACAGGGCATCCCACTGGTTCAGTGCATAAGCGAACGCCTCGCCTAACCGGGATTTTTTCGACAGAGTGGCACTTTTCTCCACCAACCAGTCATGCAGGGATATCAGCAACGGTTAACTTCGGGACCGTCTGGCGGCCAGCCGCTGAGATGCCGGAAGGCCGCGTATTTCCTCTTCTATCGCGTATAACTCACTGATGCGCTTCAGAGCCTCCTCTGCTGTGGCCGTCCGGGTGCTGATATAGACGTCATGGATTTTGCGCCGCGCATGAGCCCAGCATGCCGCTTCTGTCAACGGGCCACCTTCACGCTCTGCGCTGAACAACCTGTCGTACCCTGCGAAGGCATCTGCCTGCAGCACGCCATGATAGTGCCGAAGATGTTGCTGAGGGTGTTTCCCCTGTCGGTCCGGTGAGAAGGCGAACCATGCCGCTGGCGGATCTGATGAACCCGCGCTTCTGTTATCACGGACATATGTCCAGATACGCCCGGTTTTCGTCTTCTTTCTGCCCGGCGCCAGCACGGGCACCGGAGTGTCATCCGTATGCAGTTTGCGGCAGTCCATCACGTAGTGGTAGAGGGCTTCATCCAGCGGGGCCATTAACCGGCAGCACGCATCCACCCAGTTGGAGAGCAGCGCACGACTCAGATCCACACCCTGACGGGCAAAGATTTCGCACTGGCGATACAGCGGCAGGTGTTCACAGTATTTGGCCGTTAACACGCGGGCCAGCAGACCCGGCCCGGCGATGCCCCGGTCGATAGGACGTGAGGGCGCTGGCGCTTCAACGACGCAGTCGCATCGGGTACAGGCCTTTTTCACCCTGACCGTGCGGATCACTTTCAGGGCGCTGGAGACCAGCTCCAGTTGCTCCGCGCTGACTTCGCTGAGATAGGCCATATCACTACCGCAACCAGGACAGCTGGTTTCAGCTGGCTCCAGTCTGTTTATTTCGCGGGGAAGATGTTCCGGTAACGGGCGACGATGACGGGACTGGCGCAACTGACGCGGAACCTGCTGATCATTGTCCCGGCCGTTGTAACGATCGCTTTGCTGCTCCTGCTGTTTCAGCAGGGCTTCGGCTTCTTCGACCTGCCGGCGTAGCTTTTCTGAACGGGTACCGAACAGCATTCGGCGCAGTTTTTCTATCTGAGCCCGCAGATGTTCTATTTCACGCTCTTCGTTCTCTATTTTCTCTTCTGCGCGGGCCAGCGCTGAACGCAGGAACGACTCAGTCTCAGCAACGAGACTGAGCTGGCTGTCTTTCTGGCGAAGCGCGTCTTCCAGCGCAGCGATACGGGCGAGATAGTCCTGACTCATGACCCCATTTATAATGCGGTCATGCGCTTTTTACAACATCGTCAGTGAGTTAAGGCGTGCAGTTTTAGGTTTCCGCCAGTCCAGCTTATCGAGGAGCATGGCGAGTTGTGAGCGGGTGATGGCGATTTTGCCGTCGCGTACAGCAGGCCAGACGAACTGTCCCTCTTCCAGACGTTTGGTAAACAGACACAGACCGTCAGCATCAGCCCAGAGGATCCTCACGGTGTCACCTTTACGACCACGGAAGATAAACAGGTGGCCGGAGAACGGATTGTCATCAAGAACATGCTGGACCAGTTCGCCCAGACCATTGAAGGACTTACGCATATCGGTGACCCCGGCAACCAGCCAGATACGAGTGCCTGACGGTAAGGGTATCATCGGCTCCTCCCGCTCAGCTCGCGGATCAGCGTTTTCAGAAGTGCAGGTGATAAATCCCCGGACAGACGCAGGCTGGCACCGCCGACAGTCACCTCGCATGTCATGGCCTCGCGGCAGGCTGGAGCGGCGGGTTCATAGTGCGGCTCAGCATGGTGTGACAGGACCATATCAGGCAGGACAACGGGGATAACAGAGTCTTGCTCTCTGATTGACCGTTGTATTTCATCGGGCAGAAGATGTCTGTAACGCTGGCGCCAGGTAAACAGCAGATTGTCATTAATTCCATTATCCCGCGCCAACCGGGCAACACAGGCTCCAGGCTGATATGAAGTGGTTTACTGAATTTGGCCACCTGAACAGAGGTGATATGCTCACCTCAGAACAACACAGGTGTCATAATGAAAAAAAGAAATTTCAGCGCAGAGTTTAAACGCGAATCCGCTCAACTGGTCGTTGACCAGAACTACACCGTGGCAGATGCAGCCAGCGCTATGGATGTCGGCCTTTCCACAATGACGCGATGGGTGAAACAATTACGTGATGAACGGCAGGGCAAAACACCAAAAGCCTCCCCCATTACCCCGGAACAAATTGAAATCCGTGAGCTCAGGAAAAAGCTACAACGTATTGAAATGGAAAATGAAATATTAAAAAAGGCTACCGCGCTCTTGATGTCAGACTCCCTGAACAGTTCTCGATAATCGGGAAACTCAGGGCGCGTTATCCTGTGGCCACTCTCTGCCATGTGTTCGGGGTTCATCGCAGCAGCTACAAATACTGGAAAAACCGTCCTGAAAAGCCAGACGGCAGACGGGCTGTATTACGCAGTCAGGTACTTGAACTGCATGGCATCAGCCACGGCTCTGCCGGAGCAAGAAGCATCGCCACAATGGCAACCCAGAGAGGTTACCAGATGGGGCGCTGGCTTGCTGGCAGACTCATGAAAGAGCTGGGGCTGGTCAGTTGCCAGCAGCCGACTCACCGGTATAAGCGTGGCGGTCATGAGCACGTTGCTATCCCGAATCATCTTGAGCGACAGTTCGCCGTAACGGAACCAAATCAGGTGTGGTGCGGTGATGTGACCTATAGTGTGCCCGGAGTTCAGGGCGGGCATGGATGCTTAAATGAACCGCGAGTCTGTCTGGAATATTGAACCGGTAACTCACGATGAGAAACCCAACAATCCCACCGGGTGTGACGGTGGAGAACCTGAGCGGCAGTGACCTGCGGCATGCCCGCAGGGTGATGTAACCCGCTGACAACGGGGATTGAGGCGAGATCACTAAGCCGAGATGATCCTCAAGGTTAAGTACTGAAAGGCTGAAGAACATGAACCCGTTAATCCGCCTCTGTGGGTTGAAAACGTCACCACGGCCTACGTGATCTGACAGGCCGTGCAGGAGGAACTGGCAGTGATACGTAAGCACTGCCGGTCGAAGGTGTTTTGACATGTATGCGAAACACCGGGGCAGCAGCGTCTATCACGCTTGCGTTGCTGACTTCTGCCAACTTGCGGCAAGCAAGGATAAAGAGTGCGACGGGCAGCCTCCTCAGTATGCCTGAGTCCAGGCAGGTAAACCGGGGAAGGTCAGCGACGGATGTTAAGGGGGCATGGCTCCGATGACGCGCTGGCTGGCGGAGCTTCCGTAGTAGTCCGCGATGGGGAAAGCCCATTACATGGCGAAGGGAAGCAGTTTGAATGTGTTTGCGACGTGAATTAACTGACCTAACGAGGTGAAGACCTTTGATAATCAGCGAAATGCAACGCAAGCTTGCCACATGGGCAGCCACCGATCCGTCCCTACGGATTCAACGGCTGCTGCGTCTGATAACACAACCAGAATGGCTGGCTGAAGCGGCGCGGATCACGCTTTCATCAAAGGGGGCCCATACCCCCGGCGTTGATGGCGTGAACAAAACAATGCTACAGGCCAGACTGGCTGTTGAGCTGCAAATCCTCAGGGATGAATTACTCTCAGGCCACTACCAGCCCTTGCCCGCCAGACGGGTTTACATCCCTAAAAGCAACGGCAAACTGCGACCACTGGGTATCCCCGCGTTGCGGGATCGTATTGTTCAGCGGGCCATGCTGATGGCGATGGAGCCGATATGGGAGAGTGATTTTCATACGCTCTCATATGGCTTCCGGCCTGAGCGCAGTGTCCACCACGCGATCCGCACGGTGAAATTACAGCTCACAGACTGTGGTGAAACCCGGGGACGCTGGGTGATTGAAGGCGACCTGTCCAGTTACTTCGACACCGTACATCATCGACTGCTGATGAAGGCTGTACGCCGCAGGATCAGTGACGCACGTTTCATGACTCTGCTGTGGAAAACCATCAAGGCGGGACATATCGATGTCGGTCTCTTTCGGGCGGCCAGTGAAGGTGTACCACAGGGCGGTGTTATATCGCCGCTATTATCGAACATCATGCTGAATGAGTTCGATCAATACCTGCATGAGCGCTACCTGAGCGGGAAAGCCAGAAAAGATCGGTGGTACTGGAATAACAGTATCCAACGGGGCCGAAGTACGGCGGTCAGAGAAAACTGGCAGTGGAAACCCGCGGTGGCGTACTGCCGCTATGCCGATGATTTTGTCCTCATCGTCAAAGGCACCAAAGCACAGGCGGAAGCCATCAGGGAGGAGTGTCGGGGTGTGCTCGAAGGCAGTCTGAAACTCAGGCTGAACATGGATAAGACTAAAATCACCCATGTTAATGACGGCTTTATCTTTCTGGGGCACAGGATCATTCGCAAACGCAGTCGTTATGGCGAGATGCGAGTGGTCTCAACGATCCCGCAGGAGAAAGCCAGAAACTTCGCCGCATCGCTGACAGCACTGTTATCAGGCAACTACAGTGAAAGCAAAGTCGATATGGCTGAACAACTCAACCGAAAACTGAAAGGCTGGGCCATGTTCTATCAGTTCGTTGATTTTAAGGCCAAAGTCTTCAGTTATATCGACCGTGTCGTGTTCTGGAAGCTGGCTCACTGGCTGGCCCGCAAATACCGTACAGGTATCGCTTCCCTGATGAGGTGGTGGTGTAAATCACCGAAACCGGGTCAGAGCAAAACGTGGGTTTTATTTGGTAAAACCAATCACGGCAAGCTCAGCGGCGAAATACTGTACCGGTTGGTGGGGCAAGGCAAGAAGCTGTTCCGCTGGCGGCTACCCGAAGGTAATCCCTATCTGAGGACGGAGACCAGAAACACGTATACATCGCGCTTTACAGAAGTGGCAATGGCGTTCGCCAGCATTTAAATGGAGAGCCGGATGCGCTGAAAGGTGCACGTCCGGTTCGGGGAGGAGAGGCAGGGAAATAGTCCGACTACGCCCTGCCTCTTACTCTACTCTGGACGGGTAAGCGCTGGGCGTACCTCGCCGTTGTTCTCGACCTGTTCGCAAGAAAACCAGTGGGCTGGGCCATGTCGTTCTCGCCGGACAGCAGGCTCACCATGAAAGCACTGGAAATGGCATGGGAAACCCGTGGTAAGCCCGTCGGGGTGATGTTCCACAGCGATAGTAATAATGCCGATGTCAGTCTTTACCACCACTTAGTTTGCCGTTTAACCAGATTGGTGTGATTACTGATGCAGTGAAGACCTTCCCGCATCCTGACTCACACAGCGATCGACCTTTTGTGTCCTGCCCTGGACCCGTCGGTTGCCGGAAGCGCCTTCATGCGAGGCATCTCCTCACCGATGCGCGTGACTCAAGAAGGGCCTGACGGCTTGTCTCGTTACTGTCCTGTCCAGGTTATCTGTCTGGAGATTCAACTCTGTTTCCTCACAGGAGCTCTGTCATGGTTGATAAAGTTACCGAAGCTGCCGTTGTGGGTGGCGTGGATACACATAAAGATTTGCACGTTGCCGCTGTCGTAGATCAGAACAATAAAGTCCTTGGGACTCAGTATTTCTCCACAACACGACAAGGTTACCGGCAGATGCTGGCATGGATGACCTCGTTTGGGACATTAAAGCGAATTGGTGTTGAGTGCACAGGTACCTATGGTTCCGGTTTGCTTCGTTATTTTCAGAACGCCGGGTTAGAAGTTCTTGAGGTGACTGCTCCAGACCGGATGGAGCGACGCAAACGGGGTAAAAGTGACACAATTGATGCTGAATGTGCCGCTCATGCAGCATTCTCAGGCATCAGGACAGTTACTCCCAAAACGCGTGATGGCATGATTGAGTCCCTGCGGGTATTAAAAACTTGCCGAAAAACAGCAATATCAGCCCGCAGAGTCGCTCTCCAGATTATCCATTCAAATATTATCTCTGCCCCGGATGAATTACGTGAACAGCTCAGAAATATGACGCGCATGCAGCTCATCAGGACCCTGGGTTCCTGGAGACCTGATGCCAGTGAATACCGCAATGTAACCAACGTTTATCGCATTTCATTAAAGTCCCTTGCCCGACGCTATCTCGAGTTACATGACGAAATCGCTGATCTGGATGTCATGATTGCGGCAATTGTCGACGAGTTGGCACCTGAGCTGATTAAACGTAATGCTATCGGATACGAAAGCGCTTCACAGTTGCTGATCACTGCCGGAGACAATCCTCAACGGTTAAGATCAGAATCAGGATTTGCGGCACTGTGTGGTGTCAGCCCGGTCCCCGTTTCTTCTGGAAAAACGAACCGTTACCGACTTAATCGTGGTGGAGATCGTGCTGCAAATAGTGCACTTCACATCATCGCCATCGGACGCTTACGAACTGACGCAAAAACAAAGGAATATGTCGCCAGGCGTGTAGCCGAAGGACATACAAAAATGGAAGCGATACGCTGTCTAAAGCGATATATCTCCCGCGAAGTTTACACGTTACTGCGCAATCAAAACAGGCGGATCAACAGTATCCCGATAACAGCTTGACTCTTAGAAGGGCGTCCAGGGCAGCCAGTACGGCAGTGACGACTGGCAGCGCTTCTACCGGGCCAATAACCTGGCGCCGAGCATGAGCCGGCGTGGCAACTGCTGGGATAATGCGGTGGCCGAATCGTTCTTCAGTTCGCTGAAAAAAGAACGGATCAGAAAACGCATATATAAAACCAGGGATCTGGCCCGGGCGGATCTTCGATTACATTGAAGTCTTCTATAACCGGTCCCGGCGCCACAGCCACCTCGGCGGCGTCAGTCCGGAGGCCTTCGAACAGGCCTCGTCGTGAGGACAGGATTTGTCTACAGGCGTGGGGTCAGTCCAAACTATAGGGCAGGATCGTCTACCGGGGCGGGGTCAGTCCATCAACGGCTCGGAAGTGTCTAGATTATCCGTGGCTATTCACCGGGGCAAACAGGCCGATCAGGAACGACATAAGAAAGTTCTGTATTACCGACAGGTCAAGAAACTGAGCATAAGAGAAACTGCTGAAGCCACCAGTTACAGTACATCTCAGGTCTGCAGGGTTCAGGCCCTGTTCAGGCCTGAAAATTAAGCACATTTTCTGAGGCTGGAAATCAACTCATGCTGACAGCCTGAGCCTGTTGGCATGGTAAGCAATGTGCTCACCAATAAAGCTGGAAATGAAATAATAGCTGTGGTCGTATCCAGTATGATATCGGAACGACGCATTGAGGTTCATCTCATTGCATACTCTCTCAAGGATTTTGGTGCGCAGTTGCTCTTCATAAAAGGCGTCACTCAGCCCCTGATCAATGAAGATTTCTGGTAATTTTTCACCCTGTAAAATGAGGCTGACTGGATCGTAGGCTTCCCACGTTTTTCTGTTTTCACCCAGGTAAGCGCTAAATGCCTGTTGCCCCCATGGCACCTGAGAAGGCGATACTATCGGGGAAAATGCTGATACGCTCACATATTCACCAGGATTTCGCAGAGCCAGCACCAGAGCACCCAGCCCTCCCATAGAATGACCGGATATAGATTTTCTTGCCGTTGCAGGAAAATGATTCATGACGACATCCGGAAGCTCTCTGAGAATATAGTCATACATCCTGTAATGAACATTCCACGGCTGTTCCGTCGCGTTCAGATAAAAACCGGCCCCCTGGCCAAGATCGTAACTGTCGGCATCCGGGACATTATTACCCCGGGGACTGGTATCCGGGACAACAACGATGACGTTATGCCGGGCTGCATAATGCTGCATACCTGATTTGGTGATGAAATTCTGCTCAGTACAGGTCAGGCCCGACAACCAGTATAGTACCGGCAGTTTTTCTGTTACTGCTTTGGGAGGAAGATACACACCGAAATTCATTTCACAATTAAGGGATTGTGAATAATGCCGGTACACGTTTTGCCAGCCGCCAGAGCTGGCATGCTGCTCAATGAGTTCCATCAGCCGTTATCTCATGGTTATTTCCCCTGACCGAAGCCAGGGGAAGTATCTTTAAATCCGGACGTCAGATAAACGTATACGCCGTGATTTTGTTACCCGCCGGATCCCGCAGGTAGGCAGCATAGGCCCCGGGAAGGTGACCACGCGGGCCAGGTTGACCTTCATCAGCTCCACCGGCGGCAAGGCCGGCAGCATGGAAAGCATCAACCTCTTCCGGGGTGGCAGCAGCGAAGCCGACAGTCACCCCGTTAGCGGAAGGTGCTTCACCGTTGCCCGGACGGGCAATGATAAATGCCGGCTTTTCGCGGCCATAGAGTACCCAGCCGTTGCCAAACGGGCCGAGGTTATTGATACCAAGCGTGCCCAGGACGACATCGTAAAATGCGGAGGATTTCTCGACATCGGCTGCGCCAATGAACACATGAGAAAAGATGCCGTCACCAGAAATTACCGGAGTTGTCATTTTCCACTTCCTTCAGTTTGAGTTGATTAAAATTCTGATGGGATCAGTAATGAATCACTGTCCGGATAGATTTGCCTTCATGCATAAGCTCGAAGGCGTCATTGATTTCATCCAGTGTCATCGTATGGGTTACAAATGGCTCAAGGTCAATATCCCCCTTCATGGCATCCTCGACCATACCGGGGAGCTGAGTGCGGCCTTTTACTCCGCCAAACGCGGAACCTTTCCATACGCGCCCGGTGACCAGCTGGAAAGGACGGGTGGAAATCTCCTGTCCGGCCCCTGCGACACCAATGACAACGGACTGCCCCCACCCACGGTGAGCACTTTCCAGCGCTGCACGCATGACGTTAACGTTACCGATACATTCAAAGGTATGGTCAATACCCCACTTGTTGATATCCAGCAGAACATCTTTAATCGGTTTGTCATAATCATTCGGGTTAATGCAGTCAGTGGCCCCGAACTGACGGGCCAGGTCAAATTTTGTCGGATTAGTATCGATAGCGATAATACGTCCCGCTTTTGCCTGACGGGCCCCCTGTACCGCAGCCAGACCAATTGCCCCCAGACCAAAAATGGCAACTGAATCGCCCGGCTGCACTTTAGCCGTGTTATGGACGGCGCCAATACCGGTAGTCACGCCACAACCCAACAGGCAGACGTGTTCATGGTTCGCCTCCGGGTTAATTTTTGCCAGAGAAACCTCGGCCACAACGGTGTATTCACTGAATGTGGAACATCCCATGTAGTGGTAAAGAGGCTGACCGTTGTATGAAAAGCGAGTGGTCCCGTCAGGCATCAGTCCTTTGCCCTGAGTCTCGCGAACCGATACACAGAGGTTCGTTTTACCGGACTGGCAGAATTCACACTCCCCGCATTCAGCGGTGTAGAGCGGAATAACATGGTCACCCGGCTTCACACTGGTGACGCCTTCACCAACTTCAACGACGATACCGGCTCCCTCGTGGCCGAGAACCACCGGGAAAACGCCCTCAGGGTCATTCCCTGAGAGGGTAAAGGCATCGGTATGGCAGACACCTGTGTGGGTGTTTTTAATCAGCACCTCGCCTTTTTTAGGCGGAGCAACATCAATTTCAACAATCTCCAGGGGCTTCCCTGGTGCAAATGCAACAGCGGCACGTGATTTCATACGTAATATATCCTCAATGTAATAATGGCCTCACCTATTTAAGATAGGCACGAACCAGCTCAATCGTATCGTCAACTGATTTACTGACTTCATGACTGTAGCTGTCATTCTGGTCAAAGGTTTCCCGTATGTGGCTCTCCAGCACCTCTGCCATCAGTCCGTTAGCGGCGCCCCGGACGGCGGCGATTTGCTGGAGAACGGAACGGCATTCAGCGCCACTTTCAAGTGCTCTTTCCAGAGCATCAATCTGACCCCGGATACGGCGAACCCGGGTTAGGACCTTTTTTTTCTCTTCAGGAGTACTGGGCATTGCTTACCTCACTGCTCTGTATTTCTTATACTATAGGGGAGTATTACATTAAGATCAACACATACCCCACTATAGTATAATAAATATATCAGAGCACCGGTAATGACTCCAACTTACTGATAGTGTTTTATGTTCAGATAATGCCCGATGACTTTGTCATGCAGCTCCACCGATTTTGAGAAAGACAGTGACTTCCTGCCCAGCCTTGCCAGATGCTGCCTCAGATTCAGGTTATGCCGCTCAATGCGCTGCGTATATCGCTTGCTGATAACGTGCAGTTCTCCCTTCAGGCGTGATTCATAAAGCGGCCAGCCATCCGTCATCCATACCACGACCTCAAAGGCCGACAGCAGGCCCAGAAGACGCTCCAGCGTGACCAACGTGCGTTCACCGAATACGTGCGCCACAACCGTCCTCCGTATCCTGTCATACGCGTAAAACAACCAGCGCTGGCGTGATTTAGCGCCGACGTAACCCCACTGTTCGTCCATTTCCGCGCAAACAATAACGTCACTGCCCGGTTGTATGCGTGAGTTTACCGACTGCGGCCTGAGTTTTTTAAGTGTCGTAAAATCGTGTTGAGGCCAACGCCCATAATGCGTGCACTGGCGCGACATCCGACGCCATTCATGGCCATATCAATAATTTTCTGGTGTGTACCGGGCTGAGAGGCGATGTAAGTGAACTGTAGCTGCCATGTTTTACGGCAGTGAGAGCAGAGATAGCGCTGATGTCCGGCAGTACTTTTACCGTTACGCACCACGCCTTCAGTAGCTGAACAGGAGGGACAGCTGATAGAAACAGAAGCCACTGGAGCACCTCAAAAACACCATCATACACTAAATCAGTAAGTTGGCACCCTTACCCTGTATAGGTACTCTCTGTTTTTCGTGGCCTGCCTCGCCCACGAATTTCGCCAGTCATGACTTTGCTCCTGCATTTTATTAACGGAAAAGAATAAGTGATTTTGCGCGGAGGCTTCAATCAGTTTATCCCCGGCGGTGACGAGGTGGCCACCTATGCCGACTGGACAGGGGACTGACTATTGCCATAACGCCATCGCAGGTTGCTTCAGTAAACCTGCTAATCCCGTACAATGGCGAATTCGCTATATCCGCTTCTCGCACTTAGCTGCCATAAATCGGCCAGGCAATCACAGGTCATTTCTGTCTCGCAAAGAAGGTGCCGTTTCTGCTTTGCGTTGACACCCCTAAATATTAGAATTAAAAGGAGAGAGTTACTGGAAAAAGGCAGCGGAGGCAGTGACAATCGTGGCTTGAAGCCACTACTCGATGGATGCGGACATGTAGTTGGCGTCATTCGACAAAACTAGCAAACTTCTAATAGTCACCATTTCTCCCGTCTGGCGGGAGTGCTGTCAAATGCCCCCCTCATCTCTGTGTGGGAAATGAAGGGTGAAGGGGAAATAGATGACAGCGTTATTTCTACGCCCAGAATACTGAATACCTTGTACAGACGATCAATACTGGCGCTAGCAGGGTTTGCTTCCAGGCGGGCATAGGTTTGCTGCGTTACGCCAAGCCTCTCAGACACATCTTTTTGCGTGAAGCCCTTGATTTTGCGAAACCCGATTAGCACAGGTCTGAGCTGGTTCAGCGTTTTTATCGGGAACTGATTATTCATAAGTGACCTGCCTCGCAGACTGAGTAGGGAGTACCGCCCTGTAATACAGCAGGTAAGGTGTATTTTGTGTTATACAGACTATAGGCTGTAAAACCTTTATTGAAAAGATGCTGATGTTCCAGGGGCATGCCGAGCATGGACGATTTTCTGCGGGGCGGTATTTCGCTACGGGGGAGATTGCGTTCGGGCAATGTACCGGTGTAAAAAACGTCAATTTTTCAAAACCGCTGTTATCGGGATAAGCTGAAAACTCCGAAGGCAGACACAGCCACGAATAATGTCAGACTTAAGCTCTGTAGCTGTCTTCTTTTGCCTGTAAATAACGTCTAGTTTGACTCTGATGAAGGCTGTACCAGGCAGAGAACATGTCACTCTCGGGGCCGGATGATAAAATGTGTTCAACTGGCTGGGCAGGGTAATAGCGAAGAACGTTCTCTGAAATTCGATTCAGCTCAGCGTAACGTGCGCTGTAGGTATGTATAATCCATTGCATCAATTTTGCATCCGTATTATTCGCAGATTACACACAAGAAGCTTAACAATGGCTGAAAGAGTGAGCAGGGATATGTAACAAAAACAAGGGCTTCAAGATGAACTGGATAAAACCGGAGCAGAGCAAGCCCTGTTCCGGTTTGTCAGGCTTTGGAATTTCTTCCAGGCCCCTGCAGCTAGTCACAACAAACACATTAATGTTTTCATTGCTTCAATTCAATATTATTGTGTGAAAGGGATTCCATCGAAATCGGCTTATGCATGCTTAAAACTAAACTGCCCCGGCTGCAGTCATTTGGTTGCTGTGGGCTCTGTACTGTGTCTAATAGTGAAAGAATCTTACGTTATAACGAAGGAAATTGCTGAATGACTCTACGATTGCAGACGGAATCACCCGCTGACCAGGATATGTTTAGAGGCAGCAGTCATGAAAAAGTTGCAGAGAATGTGGCTCAGATCATCAGGACACCTGATGTCAATATTATTGGTCTGGAAGGTGAGCTGGGTTCAGGTAAGTCAACAATATTGAAGTTCCTGCAGAAAAAGCTTAAAGATGATTTTACGTTCATTAACTTTGATGCAGAACGTTACCATCATGGCTCAACTAAAAAAGCGCTTATCGATGTCATCCACCACGGGGTCAGCCTACAATGTCCGGGCTCCCGGGATGTGTTGGATAAGTATAAAAATCTGGCTCTGGGTAACATCGTTGAATACGACAAGAGGGTCAGCAGCAGGCTAAGCTGGTTGACCGTCGTTTTTATTTTACTGTCATTGCTTTCCGTGCAGATGCTTCGTTATGTGCTAACAGACCTTAATCAATATTTTACTAACAAGGAGTCATTATTAGGGTGGCTTTTTTATGTTGAGGTGGCCGCGTTTCTTTCTCCTGCCATTATGGTCGCAGGACTGGCATGCCTGCAGAACATGGAATGGTACAGAAAGAAAGGGTATTCGAGTATTGGTGATTTGTTCAAACGCAACAGTACTGACAGGATTGAAGAGACTTGGCTAGTTAATAAGGAGGTCGGAGCTATTGAGCTGGCTGAAGCTCTGCAGGGATTTACCTCCAAAGAGGTCATTTCCCATGGAGATCGCTTCATCCTTATCATTGATAATCTGGACCGAATCAGTGCAGACAAAGTGAAAGAGCTCTGGAGTGATATGGAGCTTATTGCCGGAGCCACTCATGAACACTTCAGGATAGTGGTGCCCTATTCGGCAAGACAGGTTTCAGCCTCACTTTCTGTGGCGGGTTTCAGCGGGCGTGAGTTTATTGCAAAGCGGATTCCTGTAAGTTTTCAGGTTCCTCCTCTTATTTCGGCAGGATGGCAGGAAGCGTTAAGGCAGTACTGGAAAGAAACAGTAAATGAGGATGCAGGGATAGCGTGCCGGGAAGCAACGGTGTTGCTTGAGCGCTGGAAACCCTCTGAGTATCCTCGTATCACACCGCGATTAATGAAGAAGTTTGTTAATGATATTCATATTCTGAACCTTACCGTTCCTGCAACAGAAGATCATCGCCATATTCTTATTGCTCTCTACTTACTGGTGGTCAGATACGGGGAGCGAGATATTAAAGTATTACTTCGCGATCCCAAAGCTAGTCAGACCGAACCCGGTATTGCTCCGGATGATTTTGACGAGATGCTCTCGCTAACTTATCAACAAATATCCCGAATTTTTAATAACGATACAGAAAGATGGAGCGAATTTCTGATGAGCATCCACTATCAGTCCACGGTGGAGCTTGCCAGGAGCGAGTTGCTTGATACGCCTCTTAAAGACGCGATTGGTGCTATAAATATCCCACGGCTTGAAGAACTGACGGCCTTGTGGGGTTTCGCTGAAGCATGGCAGCGAGTGGCACCACATATTCAGATGCGAGACTGGCTGGTTTCTTATAGCCGGATGGATGAGAAGTGTCAGGCTCTCGCCGAACCGCAACTCAAAGTCGCAGTGCAAATGCTGAATCAGAGTTATGCTGTTTCACTCAGAGAAAAGAATGATGAAGGTTTCGTATTGAGTCTGCAGAAACTGATGGCTGACGGGCGGATAAGCCTAGAGCCTTTCGTCGAAAGGCAAATATCGTTTATTGTGAGTAAACTTGATGAAATTCAGGATTCAGAAAAATTGGAGGCTGAATCCACGAAGACGTTGCTGCAGGAAGCTGATTCATACTCTGTTCTGGCCGGTGAATCACTACTGAATAAAATGGAGAATTTTGTAGATGGCGTATTTTATGTGGAATACCTTGTCAATAATGAAGAGACCTTGTCAAACCTGAAAATTGGCACACTAGATATCGGAAATCACGGTCGGGAGGAGATGTTACGCTATGGAGCTGAGCAACCTCAGATAGACCTTTTTAATCCGGGAATTATCCGGCATATCAATATTGCATCGAAGGCGGTACAGAACGTAATTGGAAAGAATGATGGTACAGGTGGGGCTCAGGTTAGCTCTGCAATAATGACGCTTAAAAATCGTCAGGTTGTTGAGGACGTTATCCATTTCAGAAAAATTGTTCTGAGCCCGGACTGGAATAATAATGTTTTAAATCAATATTATCTTAATAATACGGCGACGAGGAATCTCTTCCCTGCGGAATTTGCTGCACAGGCTGTTGCTCACATGGTGCTCCATGGTAACTATGCCGGTATCGAGTCGTACAGTGAACATATTGGTGAGGAACGGTTTGACCTGGCTTTGGCTGCATATCTTCGTTATCTACGTACTGCCGAGAGTATCTTTATAGCACTTAAGGATAAAAATGTTCTGCCGTACATCAAAAATGCTGTTGGCAGGATTGTTGATTTAGGTCTTCTGGTGAATATACCTGTCCTGAGCTTTGTTAAAGGTCAGTATGACGTCATCAAAGAAGCTACAAATGCAACCTCTCTTTTAATATTTGTGCGAGAGCGTCAAAAAGCACTGTCAGAGAAAATAATTGAGTCTGATGTGAATGCTATGGGTCCAGTATTTCTCCATGACGTATATCAGTCAGGTGAGCAGTTTGATATTTTGAAGAAAAAGCTGAACGCCCTGGCATGTGGAGTATTTAGTTCTTCTGAAAGGCTTATTGAGTGTTTTACGGTTCTTCCTGTGAACATGCGCTTTATCCTTGAACAAATGCAACTTCAGGGGCAGCATATCCGGATGGAAGGTAGTGTGGGTATCTTTGCATCATGGTTCCGTGATGCAGAGCCAGACGTTGTCACAAATGCCGAGAACATTCATTTTCTGTGGTCTTGCCTCGACGATACCCAGAGAGAGACTGTACTTGATGAGTTGCACGATGTCTTACTTGAAAGACATATTCGTATTGACAGCCGTATTGCGATTATTACCCGTTTTCATAATGAGTTGTCGTTTATTGAACCTGAGAAGGCCGTTGAACGCAGGGCTATTGCGGCGCTGTTTAGCGCTTCTGTTGATAATGTATTATTGTCTCAATGGCTTGACCGTCAGACGTTTTCATTTTCATCATGGTCTCCGGAGGACGCCCGTACGGCAACGAGTTGTATAATGAATAACTCGGAGATTTTTCCTCTCATCTGCAGGAATTCACAGTATATTAAAAACAGAATGTTACCAGAGAAAGCGGACGTTACAGAAGATAGTGATACGTTTCCGGACTGAGTTCGTTCTTTAAATCCTATACCTGAAGACCACAGCGGTGGTCTTTGGGAGTTTTTTTATTGCCTGATATACATTAAGCATGTTATATCTTGCTAAGAAATAATCATTCAGGGATTAATCATAACTACTGAAGTTATGTTGTGTTCTTTTCTTTTAAAAATAAATTATTCAGATTTATTTTCTATTGATTTAATGAGGTAGGGAATGACAGAAAGTGCTTTGCTTTTGCGAGAGGCATTTAATGAATCGGTTAACTATATGACATGGTCTTTTTATTCACTGATAACTGCTTACGTTTCGATGGCTTTTTATGATAGAGTTGAGGTTAAGACCCGAATAAATAATTATCTGAATAAGTTACTTTTCGTGATTGCTATGTCCGTTTTTATCCCAAATATGTACTTTGTTTCAATGGTGTTCAGTCAGAAGTTAGGCACCGCAGCTGGCGTTGCGTCATTCATTATTGGGCTACTTTTCATGATGTTAAACTCGGCACCTGTAATTACTGGTATCGTACAGCAGCGCAAAGATTGAGTTTTATGAGTATAGTCAGTTGGGTTTTCATCTGTTTTATCAGACTTAGAAAAATGAAATCTTTCAATTCATTGATTTTAAACGCAAAAAAATTTCTAAATGATCAGAATTATAGGGTGTTCGTTTTGCACAGCAGTAGGGGTTGACCATTCAATGGAAACGCTCCTTCGAACTGACCCGGAGAAATACGGTTATCAGGCTGGCCTGAGTCGTCTTCAGCGATTTCTTTCTAAGATCCAGTACGACTGGAGCCTGCGGGATTATATCGGTCGTAAAGTGTTCGAAGGCGGATATGTGCGTCTTCAACCCAATATCTTTTCTTCGTCCCTGACTGAACGTCTTTTTCATGCCTGTTGCAGCCTTGATTATGTTGAAGCAAGACGTGCGGCAGAGCATCGCAGAAAGCTACTTTCCGGCGAGGTTGACGATACGGCTTATAACCGTCGTATGGCTGAGCCACAATTTCGGCTTGTACAGGAAGCAAACGTGATCCACGTTGATTTCCTCTGGTCGTTGCACTGTTTCAACCCTCGCCCGTTTCGGGCAATTGAGATCTATCGCAGGGTCTGGGAAGAGGCCGATCTGGACCTTCTTGAGGATGAGCCTGACATGCAGCCTGTGCCCCGTACACCAATGCCAGCTCCACTCTGGATGAAACTGCCCGGAGGCCGGTTCGGTACAGCTTATGATGGACTGACTGATACGTTGCCGCTGATGACCTATTTTGACGGGCAGGCTGACCCCAGGGCTTCACGTAGCCTAAAGACCGGAGAGAGCAGTTCTGTCGTCGTGGCATTCGAGGAAGAGGATGAGCTGACTGTTGAAGAAGATACGGCGTCCTGGATTATCTGGCATGAATACGACGGGTTACGCCAGCGCATCGCTGACGGTGAGTTTACTCCAACGACTGCTGCTCAGTATCTTCTTCGTTATGGCGCGGTCCGAATTTCAAAAGGCAAGGGCGCTGTCTATCATCGTCTCGCACAACGGGGACAAACCTTTTCCCGCCTGGGGATAGGCGACAGAGTGTCGCTTCCAGAGCTGGTTGCCAGTCGGCGTTTTAAAATACTCAGTGATTCTGCATACCGTCAGGTTGTAGCCCGGAAATTGCGTGGACAGATAAAAAAGTTCAGATTCTGGGCATGCGTAGCTGCCTGTGTTCAGTTGCACGTACACAACAAGACGGCACTCGGAGAAAGAATTTTAACGTTACTCGAAGGTGAGAGGGAACAGCAACAAGGTGCGATCCAGGCGAAGCTGAAGGCGGGAATGATGGATGCAGTTCTAACTCTGTGTAACCAGCGACTCCGGGTGAAAGAAAATACTAACCAGCCAGAGGAGTTCCGCTATTACCGTGCCGTAAGAGCTCGTTTCATGCGCCATTTATCTGAATGCCTTAAGCCAGAAAATGGCGGCGTTATCCGTGACGTTATCTGGGAACTGAGGGTGCTGAGCAGTGCTCACGGTACGACCAAAACAGGTTTTTACTATGTCGATAGCAATCGCCCGACAGCGAAAGGACTGTTAAACCGCCTTCTGATGAGGATGGTCAAGCAGGTCGTATAAGCGTCTGAAACGCGAAACACACGAAAATGGAGGGGTTATACAAAAAAAACTTAGCTTTGATCGTGATGTAATGTGGACATCATGTCCAAGCGTTGCTGCATCCAGAAAAGTAACTTTAATCCTGTTGATACAGCCCTTGCATTACCTGTTTACGCATAGCGTGGAAACGTTCTAATTAAACCAGACGAATATAAATTTAAATTAATTCACTCACCCCCGGAATCGGGGAACTAAACAAAAGGATCATCAATGCAAAATCAAAATACACCCGCTCAGGAAAAACACACCGTATACCTTTTTAATGCCGAACATGCTGACAAGACAGCCGCCAAGCAAGCCGGGAAACTCTTCACGCTGGACATTGAACACCCAATGACCCTCAACGATCTCTCGCTGCTGTGTGAGTCGGTCGCGGACGCTGTGGGAGCACCTGGCGGAATTAAATATGAAATCACAACAGAGCCTAATGGGGTTCAGGAGGAATACTGAATCAGTGTGGTGTGAGTCCATTTTAATTTGACGTTTCATGAGTTCTATCGAGAGGCTGAAGTATGACTTTGAAAATGGAAAGTTCCCGGACTTCCAAGCCTGAGGGGCCATTTGTATTAATCACTTTTGAGGGGGACGAATTTCTTTTTGATGACAGACATAATGTCGTCAAGATAAATGGCAGGCCTAAAAAAATGGATGTAAAGCGAAATTATTTTGAGTCCGATCTGGGAGAAGGGAAAGCGAAATACTGGACTTTAAATATCGAAGAGGCTCATCGGTTCAATTCGATTGATGAAGCGACAGAACAACTTTGTAAACTGAGTCGCCCTCATCTGATCAAAATTCGCAAAGTTGAGGGGGTATCTGAATGACCAAAGAGATGTTTTTACGCATTTTAAATGAGGCACAGGCTCGTGTGGATAACGATTCGCTTCCGCTTGATGTTCGTATCCGGTCACGCACCACGGTAAATGATTGCGTCATCCGGGCAGATAAAGAGGGGTGGCCTATTGAGTATAAACAGAAGGTCTGGGTAGATGCAGTCAGTGGCTGTTATCTTTAGCGGTTACTTAAGCCAGTTCCTGTGCCCGTGAGCTTAGTAAAGGCGGAAAATGATATGGTCAAGGTGATAAATATCAACGGGAATTTAGTTGAATTACCTGAGCCCTCAGCAAAGTTATCCAAAGCTGAATCACCTGATGGTAGGTTCTCAAAACCTAAAAATAAGATCTCTAAAATACAGCGAGCTGAGCTGCGAATGAAATTTGGGGGGCGTTGTGCCTATTGTGGTTGCAAGCTTCCTGAAAAAGGGTGGCATGCCGATCATGTTGAGCCTGTTCGACGCGACTTTGAACTGGTGAGAGCCCCTGTCGGCAGCGGCGTAACTCATGTTGCCCGAAGTACGGGTAAGGTTATGCACCCTGAACTGCATGCTATAGAAAACTTATTTCCATCATGCGCCCCCTGCAACCTTTTTAAAGGAGCTTTTAGTGTTGAAGGAATGAGAAAAGAAATTACCAAACAGGTTGAACGGGCTCGCGCATATAGCGTGAATTTCCGTACCGCAGAACGTTTTGGGTTGCTTCATATTGTAGAAAAACCGGTCGTCTTCTGGTTTGAGCAGTATAACGAACAGAAACAAAACGAATAATTTCTGTGAAACATAAAAGAAGTTAATCAGCAGTGGTTTACTAATTAAAGAGTGATTTAAATATTTTGATGCTGCTGAGGAGCTGCCTGGTATATCCTTCAAAGGAGAAAATGATGTATCTGCATCTTGTGCCCCGTATTCTTCACCATATGAAAAACAAGTGTACTCTCGTGTCAGTTTCTGTACCTGAATTGTCACTTGAGCTTAAAGCTGATTCGCTGGTGGCAATGAAACCTTATCCCAACAAGTCCTACCACGTTGTCATGTTGAAGGGGCGACGTGCATTAAATGGCTTTCTGGTAAAAAGCCCACGGACTTTAACTGAGTTCACAATGATAACAATCTGGGAAATTGAAGGCTTTGGAAAAATTAGTCATACCGTAAAAACGCTCGTTCAGGACAAAGACTATGACTTGGTCTCCCATGATGTCCTTTTGGCACATGCATACCATCAGAGGGAGGAAGAATTGGGGTACCGTGTACATCCATCCTATGACAGTCTAGCTCCCGTCGATTTTGAACCAACAATGCAGTCAAGGTACATAAAGGAATCCGATCTTTCCCACGACGTATGGGAAACCTATTCATGGGGGGAATTGCTGCGTTCGCGTGAAGAGACATTTCTGGCGATGACCATGTCATCTGCTCGTTTAAGCCATCCAGCATTCATCAGAGGAAACCGACTTCCTCAAACTGACCAGGCCATCATTATCAGTTCGTAACGACCTTTTATTCTTTTTGATGCCAGGCGAGTCTCCTTTTGCCTGGCCACTTTGATTTATTGCCTGGGAGTAACCTATGGATGAGCAAGATATTCTCCGCGTTATAAACGGCCGTGAGATTGATGCTTCTGACCTCCTGGAAGAAGCTATGCCGAACGCAGCCCGACGCTTTTATCGTTTAACTAACAGCATGAACAAATTGCTTTAGGAGGTCAGGGAGCACTTTCCTGACGCGATGTATTACTCTGCCAGCGGAACGGTAAGCCTGCTGTTGGGGAGCAGCCACGACAACAATGACCATCCGGTTAGAGAAATGGTCGCTGTAAGGTCACCAGATCTAAACATTGAAGGCGGTGATTGGTAGGTCAAGCAGGGGATCTATGTGCACTTCATGTCCTAACTTCATCCAGTGCTGAATTCAGTGCACAGACAGTAGGGGACTTCTCCTTTAATCAGAATGGCAAAGGGTTACGTGAGGATCAGATTCTATTTTTTTGCCTCGAAAACGGATAAACCCAGGTTTTGGCGCTTTAACCGAAAAATCAGCAGAACGGTAAATGATAGGCTGTCATGGATAACCATTTTGAGGCAAAAATGAACGTTTCAACTGACAGCAGCAACATATCGATAGCAGAACTCAAAGAAGAATTTATACCCGGTCTTCTGCTTAATGCTGGGGCAATAAGCCATTACGGCGACTCGGCTTTATCTTCGAAGGCTATGGATAAGTATTCAAATCTTCTGGAGAAAGACGCAGTTACCGCTTTATCAGGAGCCTTGAACCGTATCGTAAGTGCCTTAGCGGAGGCAGATCCACGTTCTATCAGTAGCAATCCATCCTGGTTTTCCCGCTTTACGGGCAAACACCTTGAAAAGCGCGTTCGTTACCAACACGCACGTGAGAAGGTGGAAAATCTTATTAATGAGGGGAACGGATATCTGACACATGTGAATGAGACGCTACTGGCTTTAGAAGAGCTGCTTGAAACATATGTGTCAGAAATCAAACGCCTTAAAATTTTTATCCAGGCAGGCCATGAGTTCCTTAGGGATTCTACCGAAGAAAAAAATAGTGACGATCTAAGCCTTGTCTTCGATAAACCGAGGGAAAGATTTGCCAGACGTTTAGCTAACCTGGCAACACTGCTTGCGTCTCATGAAATGGCCGCCATGCAGATGGAAATCACTCGCGGGACTTGTATAGATATTGCTGACCGCTTTAACGAAACTATAAAAGTCCTGGTTCCAGTATGGCGGCAACACACACTTTCGCTGTTATCAGTAAATAACACTGACCCTACGATTGTTAGAAAAGCTAATCAGGCCCACGAGGCTCTTCTAAAAAGCCTGCGACAAAATTTAGAGGGATTCCAAAAATGATTAATAATTTGACCACCAAAACTGAGGTTGTTGCTTTTACTTTGACTTCCGCTGAACTGGAAAAGTTCGGGCTGAATGAGCAAGATGAACAAGAGATTAAAGCCGTCGCGGAATGCATTAATGCCGATGATCCAGGAACAGTTTATCGTTTTGGCCGGGCAATGGGGGAAAACACTGCTAATTATGCGGATAGCCTGCTTGAGCAAATTCGCAATAAAGATTTAGACGAAGCCGGGAGCAAATTAACTGAAATTATCAACCTTGCAAGAAATGTAAACATCTCGAACTTAACTGAAAGTCGTTCAAATCTGCCAGTTATTGGCCCTTTGTTGGATAAAATCCGCACCCGTGGGAAGAATTTCGCCGCACAGTTTGAATCAACTCGTGAACAAATCGATGCTCTGGTTTCAGAGGTTTCAGTTACACAGAATAGCCTCGGTTCTAATAATATTTCGCTCCAGCAAATGTTTGATGAAGTCGTTAAAGAACACCACTTAACAGGTGTACATATTGCTGCCGGTAAATTAAGGCTGGGAGAATTACAATTAAAAGCAGAAAATCTCAGAGCTAATGTTGGTAACAATCCTGCTAAGTTCCAGGAAGTATCTGATCTGGATACGCTAATTGCTAATTTAGAAAAACGTATTGGCGATTTAGTTGTTTCTCAGCAGTCTGCTATGCAAGTATTGCCAATGGTACGGATTATACAGGCAAATAACCAAAGTCTTATCGACAAGTTTCATAGCGTCAAAGAGGTTACTGTCCCTAATTTCAAGCGTCAGTTTCTGTTAGCCATTTCTCTAAATGGACAGCGTAACGCTGTAAATCTTGCCAATGATATCGATAATGCCAACAATGAGTTACTCCGTAGTAATGCAAAATTACTGCATCGCAATGCAGTAGAAACTATGAAAGCAAACCAACGGCTGGTTATTGATATAAGCACCCTTAAAGAGGTGCAGGATACGCTTATCCAGACGGTTGGCGATGTTGTTAAAATCCAGAGAGAAGGGGCTATTAAGCTCAGGGAAACAGAAAAACAGGTTCTTGCCATGCGTGAGAATTTGCGCACCCGACTGACACAAAAAGGGGTAGATCATGGTGCGTAACCTTAAGAGTAGTGACGATTTTTCCCGTGAACTGTCATTTCTTTTTCACCGGTCTATAAAGATTAGAAATTCAGGTTTCGCGATATTTGGTGCGGGCCTGCTGATAATGATTTTTGGTCTTTGCTTGTGGTTGCTGTCATTACACCTCTCACCTTCAGTTCTGGACTTTGATATTGATGTGCCCTTGTCATTCTTCAATTCATCTGAAGGTGAAGATAAGTTAGTGGTTTCGGATTTTGGCGATGCATTTGGAGGCTTCCTAACTACATATTCTAAGTTGCTATTAGGGATTATGGGGCTATTAGTAGTTTCTTCAACTGCCTTTAAAATTTTAAAGGGGGAGGAAATAGGTGAGATATTCCCGATGCTTCTAATTGCTGGCGCTTTTCTTATCGGCTTGTCAGTTTTTACATCTGCTTTAGGTTCGGAAGAGACTGATGCCACTTCAGCTTCGACTGTAAAGGTTATCAAGAAATATGTAAAACATGAAAAATACGATAAACTTGTCGCATATTTAAATGATAGTAATTGGCCCTCAGGCGAAGAGGTATCTGTAAACTATTTAAAGGCGCAACTACATATAAAACTCGGCAAGCCAGATGTGAAGTTAACACAGAATGTTGTTAGGGCGTATATGTCTGGTGTATTACAGTCAAATATTCCCGTGAAAGTTCGTTATGCATTGGAAAAGACAGCTTTAGATAAATCCGTCTCACCACTTGCGATTCGTTATGAGCAAAAACGTATGTCTAAATCACATACCTTTTCAAAAGCGTCGGTTAATTGTCTTAAAGTAGGTAGTCCCGTCGCATTCGTTGGCGTTTTGTTCGCTCTTCTTGGTATAAAAATCAGGCGGCGAGTCAGATTCTTAGAATCAAATTGAATGAAAGCCCGGTACGCTGGGCTTTTTTATTCAGTAACTTTTATCAAATATGTAGTAATTTACCGGAATCTGCTTCTCCAGCTTGTTAGCTGAAAAGCTTACTCAAGTATAATAATCTACTTCTGATTATGTTTTTTATGGTTTTATTTTTACACAACTTATTAAGGATACATGATGTGTAACTTTACTCCTGTTCAAATTATTGCTGATTATATACTGAGGTTTCTTAAAAATAATACTGATGCCAAGCTTTATGAGGCAATGCAGCGTCTTGAAAAGAAAATTGGTCAGTTTGTCGCTGATGGGGTTGATGAACATCAATTACGCTCTTCATTAAGCAAAGTCTGTCGATCTCGTTCCAGGGCGGCTCTTAAAGAGGAGTGTGAACAACTCATTCCATAAAAAGAACATCATACGGGAAAGTTACTTTAACGGTGAATGGCTCGCTTCTGGCGGTTTAAGTTGACGGCCATTCCTACCATAGCCATCATAAAGTATGATTAGCATTCGAGTGTGGCACTACTAATTTTAATGGGCTACGCATTCAGTCTCCACCTCTCTAACTATAAAGGTTCTTTTCATGTCCAATAGCTTCGATAAGCCGCAAACGCTCCCGGTACATAATTCTGATGCCGAACCCTTTTTTCCGAAAAACCTTGGTCCATTTATCGAGCAGGTATCCGGAAGGGATCTGGCAATGCTCACAGAATCAGAGAAGGAAAAACTTGCGCACCTGATCAGAACTGGGCGTAAATATGGAGTTTCTGTCGCTATCGTTCCTGATACAGATTCTGCTGAGCTTCATGAATTACTGTCTAATGCCGATTCCATTGAAAGGCAGTTTTCCATCTATGAACGCATCCAGACGAAGATTGCGTTCACGCGGTGTCAGGAAGCATAAACAAAGTGAGAAATACAACTACGTGGTATGACGTAGAACATATTGAAATCACCACAGGCGAGCGAGGCGGCAGGATATGGGTGCTGAAGCTCTCCTGTGGCCATACAGTATTTCGCCGAATACCTCCTATACGTCTTCATAACCTCACAGCTTTTTCTCTGCGGGAGCCCCCAGAAAAATGTCGGTGCTCTCTTTGCAATTCAAGTCCATAATAAAGCCTTTTTAAAGGCCACAAACTGCATATCACTGGATAAATCATCCTCTACAGCGTTCATTCTTAAACGCAAAATTTATATTTCATTCATTCTATTTTAAAAGCGTTATAAAAGACGGAATCCTATTTAGTCTGTTTGATGCTTAAATCATCTTCAGTGCCTTTTATCTTTTACCCAGCGACTTTAACATTAACCTGAGCAGAAAACTTGTTTTCAAACTAAGTTCGAAAACTTTCTGCTCAGGTTATTAGCCGGGTAAGCCACTTTGTTATATTTGTTTCATGTTAACAGAGGAGGCGATATGCAAATTGAAAAGGTGATGTCATTACTTGAAGTGCTTTCAAGCTGGCTTGAAGATAACATCAATATGGATTCTGAAATTATCTTTGATAATGACGAAGATAATACCAACTCAGAAATTCTGTATCCTGCTGTAGAAAAGGCTAATGCCGTTTTGCGCAAAATGGCATCTTTATCTTCAGATTCTGTTCATGCAATTCGACAGCGCTTGCAGCTTGCCGTAGAAGGCAAAGCTGAATTGTCCCTCAAGGATGTGGGAGAGCTTCTGCTGGCAACAAAGTATCTGATGTTGTCCACTGAAGAGGGAGAGTAAGCCTGTGACCACTCTCGTATTTGAAATGGCAGATATCAATAAACTGATCGAAGAAATTCGCACCGCAAAAACGTTTTCGGTCACCCCAGATCAGATCTATGACCCGGCATGCTATCCGGGGGGAGCCCTCCTTAACGCTGAGGGACAGACTGAAGAAGAGGCGCGTAAAGCTGGTAGGGTTTTCTTTCCCTCATCCTCAAAAATTGCCAGCACACATCTGGTGCCAAAAGTGCTTCTCGCGCACAGTCATGGTGTATACCTGATCACTAATGCTGAGCTTGAGGGCTCTCCCGCATCCCGCGATACTGTGGCTTACGCCCAGGGGATGAATCCAAAACTGGATGAGGACTGGGATTACGCTTGTGATGCCGCTTTGGGTGGGTCTGATTGTAGCTATACCATTCCCGTTGAGTGGCTGGAGTTAGCGGTAGAGCAGGGTTTTCAGGAGTTTCGACTTCGAATGAGTGAAACCAATATCAAACTTGTCAGCAAATAGTATGTCCTTGCTGTATCCAGTCAAACATTGTCCGCCAGTCGAGCTGCTGGCGGATTGTTTTATATAAGGCCGGGAAGGTATGTCAGGTTTAAGCAGTTCCGCCCAGAAGCTTACAAGGGCGCAGATTTACGTGTTAAGACGGATGGCATCCGGCACGATCTATGATATCTCTGGCAATTTCAGACGGGCCAGAGAACGGCGTACGTTTATGGGGAATCCTGATGATGTGACGTGCAGGAGCTCTCCGGTCCTGTTCCGGCTGGGCCTCGTGGAGTTATGCCAGCCAGTAAGGCATCTGGAGCCAGGTTTATACTATCGGCTCAAGTTGAGCTCCTCAGGGCATGAAGCTCTTAAGGCGAACGCACACCTCTAACATTTGAGATAGTTCGTTCGCAGCCAGGAAAGTAACTTTCATCTCAAGTGTGACCCTTACTACCTCATTTATGAGTAAAACCCCCCTCTGATATGTCGAAAATGCTCATTTATACGAAAATAGTTTCTCTTCAGGTGTGATGTAATTACTGAGAATTCTCCCTGAATGGAAGGCAACCGATGAAAATGTTTTTTACCCCTTATGTTCGTATCGTTTTCTATTTTTGCGCATTGATTTTTATTGTTTACAGTTTCAGTGATTTTTTCCAGGGCGTCCCTGACAGCACCTTCTTCAGTGCGGTCATCACGCTACTTGTTATCGGAACCATTGTTGCCCGGCATCTGGATCGCAAAAAATCTCTCAAATATACTTCACAGATTTAAGTTTCCACTCAGGCCACTCTCGGGTGGCTTTTATAATTTAATAAGGACCGGTTCATGCATAACCACGAAATTCAGACCATTGCTATATTTAGTGCCCAGTATAAAAACATCGAAGATGCTGAAAATGCAGGTGCTTTATATTCAGTAGATATTGAATATCCGATGACACTAAATGATTTATCGCGGCTTTGCGACTCTATTGCCGAAGCAGTAGGTGTGCCTGGCGGCGTCAAATACCAGTTCGTGTCCCAGCCGGAAGCGCATGAAACCAGCTTCTGATAACCAGTAACCAAACTGCCTAAAAGCAGGTGCAAAGCCATGAAACAAACAAAGTCTTCTATGTCACGTATTGTGCAGCTGTACGACGGGAGCCGATACGGAAACTGCGAGCAGGCTGATAACGAAGGAGAGCTTTTTACGGTGGTGTTGAATAAGCCTTCGCAGATCGATGACATCCGTAAAATCGTAGACACAACCGCCGAAGTACTTGGCAAAGCTTTGCCAGTACTCCTCTTTTAAAGCTTACATCCGTGAAGGATAATTACGGTCTTACTACTTTCAGTTTTTCATTCCAGTGCCGTCCATTTTAATTTATCGATTTTAAGCGGTCGGCGCTATTTCATTGTTTCTTTTCCGACTGTAATTCCTTATATATAGGAATATTTCAAAGAATTTATCTCAGGTTATTTGTGGCGTGGTGCCAGTTGTTATAATGATTCCACATAATCTGGAGAGTCAATCATGATCACATCTCTAATGAATTTCCGCGATTTAACCGGAGAGGCAGTCATCCAGGCGCGGCAATGCGTTATTAATGCTGAGATCGAAGCGGCCCGGGAAAAGGTAATTCATGCTCGTTCGTTATTCAAAGCGGGTATACATAATGTTGTAAACGGTAGTTCTGGCATTAAGGCTGCGGCAGCACATTTTCTGGTGATAAAACGTTTACAGACTGACACTCGGTATCTGGACGCGGTTATCACTGATAACCTTTGCATGTTTTCTCCTGAGGGTTATCTGTATCTGTTTATGCAACAACGTTATTTCCTATAAAACAATGGGTTAGGTAAGTATCTTTCCATTAAAAACATTAAAAAGGTGACTTGATGAAACCATTTGGACTTGCCGGAAAACCCCGGCCCGAACCTTGCGGCTGCTGCTGGTATACCCGTGAGGACTGCCCTTACGTCAGCGCAAAACAGATCTATCGCCGCAGGCAGCGCAAGGCAGAACGCCAGCGTCAGCGCAGCACCATTGTGATGGCCGTTTCTGAATTTCGCTGACCTCTTCTGGAAATATCATTTTTTCTCCAGAAGAATTTTAAAATAAAGGGAAATCTTTTCACGGGTATCTGATGTTTATTGTTTATGGTAAATTGCGCCACATTAATTGTTTGTGGCGCAGTTCGTGATGGCTTAAGGATATAATATGAAAATCAGCCAGCTGGAATCCGGGATGCAGGTTTGGTCTGTAACCCGTACCAAAATGGGAAATACCACCATTTCAACGGTCATTGTCCACCCCGTTGTCATTATTGAAATTCATGATAACCATGTGATTGCTCGCTGGAACGGCAATGCACCACGTCGGTTTGGAGAAACGGCTATCAGGGGCTGGAAGAAGGAGAAGCCACTGCTTGTCCGTGAGCCTTTCGGAAATGTTCGTCTGGCCACCCGGGCTGAAAAAACCGCTATGCAGGAAAAAGAGTAATACCCCCTTTTAGCACCCACAATTTCACCGTCCATCTGCCTTTAACCTTGCCTGTTATTAACGGAATCCTTTCTGACTGGGCGGATCCCACGCATAACCTGAACTGTTGGCTAACCGTCTTACAGCCAAATTCCCTCCTTTATCTGGCAGGAGTGCGTCCGTGAGCTCTGTATGATCTACGTGTTTGTTAAGTAGAGCACATAACAGGAGTGGGGTATGACTGAATTAAATAAAAGCCCGTCCGGTTTTTCCGGAGCTGATGTCAGTAAAGAACAGGCTGCCATAAGGGCACTTGTAGAAAGAGTAGTGACCAACTATCGCAGCCGGACAGCACCTGATCGGGTTCAAAAGGCTTCGGTAGCGTTTAATGGGGGATTAATCCTGACCCTGATGCTGGCCTTGACGCTATTGGGCTACCTTGTGGCGGAATTGCTCAGGGGGTATGTTGCGGATAGTTCACCCTATGTGCCCGGTCTAAGTTATTCGCAATTTTCGATGCTTATGGTCGTTGAGCTGTGTCTATGCTTTCTTGCATGGTTTTTGGTTGTCACAGGGGACTATCCCCGGCCGTGGATATTTCAGGTAGTCCCGATGGAGCAGTACTGGTTCTTTGACGAAGTGGATGACGACGATCTTGCCCGGCTTTCCTGTAACCCTTACATCAAGCGCTGGCTACTTGATGAAATGTCCGGTATTCATCGACTGACCTACACGAGGCTGCATGATCGACTGGAGCGCATCTGTAATATTGCATCCCATCTCGAATACAGCCGTATTCAGGCACATAAGATTTCCCTAATCAACGGAAGCAGTGCCTCCTGATCCTACCATTGCATCCGGAAATTAAACGGGCAGGAACTGCACTGTATGTTCCGACCCAGCAGCTGCCCGTTACCCTTTTCTTTAGTATAAAATGACTTTCGCCGACAACCGGAAGTGAATCATGTCAAATAAATGAAAAATCAGTAATTTATGTAGGCGGGGTGTTTGGCTGATCAGGGCAGGGTGGTATAATAACGCTGGTGCTGGAGGCTTTTGCCCCAGCCAGCGGTAACACTGTTTGACTGTGGTAAAAGCAGAAAGCCCCGAGTAATTTTTCAATTAACCCGAGGCCCCTGTATGCTAGTCACATTCAGAGTAGCCTCTTGCCTGCTTAAATGCAAGGAGAAGAAGGCCATGAAAATGCCGAACCAACCCATTGTTTTGTGCATATTAATAGTTTGTTTAACGCTGTTGATATTCACCTGGCTCACACGAAACTCGCTTTGCGAGTTGCGGATGAAAGACGGAACAAGGGAGGTATCTGCTATCCTGGCCTACGAATCCGGTAAGTAGCTGACAAAGAGGGGGGCAACCCCCTCTTTTCGGGGTGTGGATTAGTATGCCATCGGCACCTTTTGAAAGGGTTTCTCCAGTCGGGGAAACCCTTTTTTCCTCCCGTCTTGTGGCATATAGCCTTTTGTATAAATCAAGAACCAGACCCAAAGAGTCCCACTTCACGCAAACCGTTCAAAAGCCTTAGCGTAATCCAGTCGGGAAAAATTTCACCGGTGCTCGTCCGGGCACGTACCGGAAACAATGGACTTCTCACTGGTCGGTAGCTCATAGAACGTAGCCATTGCGGTCAGTCCTTATTCTGTACCCAGTAGAGTTTTATGGCCGTCTGGCAAATCGTTCAAACATTGTCATTTCTGTTCTCGCTGCATCCGGTCAAATGATACGGTGAATTCAGCTCATGGGCATTCGCATCGCAGTCTACGAAGGCACCAGAAGTTTGAGGATGTTACGCAAAGAACAGTTATCAGGTTTGCTGGTGGGCGTAATGCCTACCTCTACTTTACTTCATAGGGATTCTTCTGCGGGGAAGCAAGAATTGACTCAACGTTGTCCGGTCGTACCAGATTTGTCGCGGAAAGCGCCTTTTTGTGAGGGGGGCCGCAGCGCTAAACCTTTTCCTGGAACGACATGAAGGACAGCAGAGCGTCCGCCCTGGAGGACAGCTCAATACAGTCTCCACGCTGCGGTTCTATCTCTTCGTCAATGGTTTCATTGTACCAAATACGCAGCCGCCATCCCTTCGCAGGGAAAGCGCTCTGCATCGCCAGGACCATCCCCTCCGGCGACAGCAGTTCTCGACAGAGGTAGCAGGCCCCGATCCGGGTTGAATCCCGCAGCCACATTACGGGATACTCTTTAACCAGTTGGTCATACACGCATTCTGCCATATGAAAGTAATTTTCGTCAGCCCTGCAAAAATCACACATTCGATTTCCTTAAATGGTGTTCATCGAGATAATTCAGAAAGTTGATTCGCCAAACTACGGGGCATTTCTTTAATGGCGGAGCTTTACATCACTATTTCTGTCATTTTCAAATCCGCCGGATACAGCAATAATTGCACCGAACAGCGGTTTGAACTGCAATGCATCCGTAGGGTATGCGACAATAATAAGGCTCTTCCCGTACTCTTAAAAATGGAAGAGTTTAAAACCCATACTGCTGGGATGAGCGAAGCACGGTACATTATGCCAGCGTATAAGGGCCGTCATAACTTGTTTTTTTCTAGAACACGGCGAAGTTTTCTTACCTGGGAAGCTGTGGAAAGCGTACCGGTTCGGGGATGGCATGCGCTTGCCTTTTCACCTGGTTTGAGTACATAGGCTAATGCCAGCTCGTTCAGAGCCGCCTCAGCTTTCAACAGGGCCTCAATGGCCGTGTTCAGGTATACAGTTCGGCTCTCATGGTTCATCAGGATTTTCCTCACAAGGGTAAAAATGACAGGCGATACCTGCCGTTTACCCTTTGTCTCCGTTAAGAATGGCATCACGGCAGGCTTCCCAGATTACCTGGGCATTAGCATCACACTCCACGAACCCGCCGCACTGATCGTATATCACCTGGTATACCTCAGGGGGAATCTTCCCAGGCGCAACCGGAGTTGAGCGTTTGCCTTTATGAATCTCATCTGCGGTATCACAGACAGCGTCGAGATGCCGCGACATCCACTCAGATAATTTCAGACCCTCTCGATTTGCCTGTTTTACATAGCGAACCTTTCTGGAAACCGTAGATCGCATCTGAATCTGTGTCACAGCTGGCACATCTTCTTTCATGGCATTCTGTAATGCAGCTTTGGGCTTTTTCATGTTCATGGTTGCTTTAAATTATTCTGGAGTTCGTCTGATATAAATGCTGACGTGATCTGTCAGCGTCGCTTAAATAGTTTATCGCCTTCCGCCAGTTCGCCGTTGAGCTGTTCAATCACGCTCCAGATGAGCCGATCATCCGGCGTTGAGCCTGCACACTCTTTCACGACCGCCACGGGTCTAAATTCTTCAGGGTCTGCCTGCCCGGAGGTGAAGAGCCTGCTCTCAATCCAGTGGGCCCCCTCTGTGCAGCAGTGGCAACTGGTTTCAGGTGGTTCATCCAGACCGTCCACTCCACAGGCTGAGCAGGTGAACAGTTTGCGAGACCCACCAGCCAGTGGCGTATCGCAAGCTGCTGGAAGTGCGCCAGCATTGCGCCAGTACAGCACATGATTTGAATCGTAGCAGTGTCCATGAAGCAGAAGCGAAACGCCGCAACTGCGAGTTTCAATGGCTTTGCCTGTGCCAAGGTATTGCCCGATCTCGTCCCATACGTCCACTAAGGTGTCAGGCAGCGGACGCGTAACAGGGAACTTAGCGCAGTCGTCCGGGGTGCCTTTAATGCAGCAGAGGGCCGAATACGCAAGCTCCTGCATTTCGTAGGAGTACTGACCACATACCACGCGTTCCAGTTTGTCGATTAGTTGTTCTTTATTCATCATACTCAGCCTTATTAAACAAATTCATTACGCCACTGGCACCATCTGGCCGGAGCAGACTGCGGCCCGGTAGTAGAGCCGCAGGGGGTGTCGCTGGACTAACAGGTGCTCAGTGAGTCCCGCACTTCCTCATGACTGGTCATTTTCAGAAGAAGCTTTCCAGGGCAGCGTGGTTCCGCCTGTGAACGGGTGACGTCTTCGTTGATTGCCTGGATATGAGCAGATTCAACGGTCCGACGCTGTACGACATGGTTGCTCAGGTTGAATTCGCACTGGAGCCTTCTGGCATCAGAATCCGCGTTCATTGCAATACGTTCATCAAAGCGGCGGTTCATTCGCAGAGCCTCTTCGTGAGCTGCATCAACAAGGGTGCGTCTGGTGACATAGTCGTTACCAGCAAAAAACGATAGCTGAGCGTGTTCCGAAGAGTAGTCGGAGCTTCCCTTACAACGGGCAATCGCGGCTTCAGAGTGCAGGATTAATGAACTCAACCGTGAACAGACGTCATTGATGGTGCCGGTTTTCAGACAGTCGTGGATAAGTGTCCAGGCGGAAATGCTCAGCGGGCGGCTGGTGATCACATAGGGATTGTAATGATCAACCGTTACGATAGTACGCAGTGAATGAAGCGATTCGGACTGCGTACGTAAGTCACGGCGAACAGTACATGCCACCGAGGCAACATCTTTACATTCTTTGTCGGACATCGAGTCCAGTACGCGGATCTCCACCTCTGCCGCCTTTGAGGCGATATGCGCACTAATCTCACCCTTAAGACGTTTGTAGTCAGCCTTGAAGCTTCCCACGCTGTCAATATCGATCCAGTAACCACAGCTGTAACCAGCATTACCAAACTCGTCATCTTTCTCATAGTTCGGACAGCCGTCATTGCTCCAGCCAGCTTTTTCCAGCAGCTCGTCAATAGCGACCAGCTCAGCCATTGGTGCATGTTCGATAATGAAATAATGGACACGGCCCCAGGCATATGCGCGTGAACGGCCATCAACAGAAGTATCAGAAGTCGTCTGACGGGAAAGTTTCATGAGGTACTCCAGTTCTGCCCGGTACCGCCGGGGCGGTGGTGCGAAAGCCGCACCATGAATGACACTATGATCCTCCTAACTTCTATTGTCAATACAATTGAAGTGGCGTTGTATTTATTCATTATTTGGACCCGGCTCGTACGGAACGACCGTCGGGACTTGCCAATTATTCTGCGGTGAGCAGGGGGAAGGGAACATCCCACCGCTTGTTTCAAGATGTACAGCCAAGGAGGGCGCAGAATGCCTGACAGAATCATCGTGCAGCGGTAGCGAAAGACCTGACAAACGGGAAAAGTATCCTTTTATTCCAAAGCCAACCTCAGCTTTTAATGTCGCCAGTACGTTTCTTAAACATGCCAAATCGGTCTCTTATACGGCCGGATGGGCCCGATGAAAACGATAAAATGAGAAACAGAACCCGACACATCGCTGCTCTCTGGGAAAGCCGGTCAGCAGATGGAGCGCCAGGAACTAAATCCGCTGGTTTTAATAATGATTGAGGAGAACAAGATGAAAGATAACAAGACACGTCCTGTAGACTCGTATGCTCATGCTGATTTCATGGAGTCCGTCTTCAGCAACCTCAGGGCTTTCTGTGATGCGGAATGCCAGCGGCTAACTGCCGGTTATCCCCCAACTGTCAAACCAGAACAGCAAAGCACTGACGGCCAGCTGTCGGCGGCATAAATCATTACCTGCCAGTTCGTTCAAATTTCCGCTTCCTTAAGCCCGGGCCAAAAGCCCGGCTCAATCCAAAAACTGAACGTACCGGTTTACCTCTATATCTCCTCAATCCCCTGCGACTTACAAGAGACCCGCACCGGTTTAGCCATTCCTGTCCTGCCACTCTCTCATCACTGGCCCAGACAACCGGAAAAGTAACTTTTCTCTCCGACTCACCTTCTGAACCAGCTATTTTGCTTAAACGTAAAAACGGCCCACTGTTGTGAAGATTTAAAACGGACGGATCGAGTAGTATTGTCTCAGGAATTTTTTTTAAGAAAAGTTACTTTTTCTTCTGTGCAACCTATTAGAAAAAATGTCGAACCTGGTATTGTTGTGTTGTAGCGCAGTTAAACAACCAACCAAAAGAGAGAACAAAAATGTCCGCAATCGAAACTGAAGTAAAAAACAACAGCAACGAAATCAGCCTTCGTGGTTACCTGGAACGCACTGGTAACGGTGCCCGTAAAGGTAACGGCCTTATCATTGACCCTTCGGTTGTTGTAGAGCAGGAAGGCTTTAACACCCGCACGGCCGGTATGGGCGAGCTCTACTATTCAATGCCTCACGTTGTGGAACACCTGAACAGCCTGGCCGATGCCTACATGGAAGACCCGTTCAGCGTGACGCCTATCGTTGTTCAGATGGTTAATGGCGTACCTGTACTGCGTCAGGGGGCTTGCCGTATCCGTTCCATCGCTATTGCAAACCGCCAGCTGGAAGCAGAAGGGCGTGAACGCATTACTCGTATTCGCTGCGAAGAGTTTCGCGGTAGCGCTTCAAAAGCAGAACTCTTCACCCTGACCGGCAACTCCAACCTGGCGCTGTCTGTCGTAGCTGAAGCGCTTTCAATTAAGCGTCTTGTTGAAGATAAAGAAGAGCCTAAGACCTTTGCGGAACTGGCAAAAAAACGTGGTAAATCAGAGCAGCATCTTCGCCAGATGGTTCGCGTACTGGACCTGCCTTCTGAACTACAGACCATGCTTGTGAGCGATCAGGTGAGCATGTACGTTGCGCTGGACGAGTATATGTACAGCGGTGAGGATGCGGTAGATAACATCAACAAGGCGATCTCCATCTATGGTAAAGCGACGAAAAACACGCTGAAATTCGTCAAAGCTGCCAAGGTAGAAGAGCGCATGGCAGATCCGCAGACTCCGGAAAACTCCGGTGATGAGCAACCGGCAGGTAATGCTACCGTTAACACCCCGGTACCGGATCAACTGAATGATGAAAGCAATACAGAGACGCTGGTTACGCCACCGGTACAGGAACCAGCTCCGGCTCCAAAGGACAGCGCTCCTAAACAGAACCCGGCAGGTAAAGCACCATCCATGTCCAGCGTTCTGAACAAAAAGACCGTGACCGTCATTGCCGACACCGCGATCCCGATTTTTGAACGTATTGCTGAAGAAGCCAAGCTTAAAGAAGGTGAATCTGTCAGCACTGATACTTACACGCTTGTTCTGACCAATGATGAAATGAACGATATCATCAATGCTCATGCTGACCTGAAAGAGTACCTGCGTAAGCATGCTGAGAAGATGAATAAGGGACAGGCATGATTTTCTGACCGACCCCTCCATCCGGACGGGTCGGTAACTTTTTCAGGACAAGGGGAAACAGGGCAATGAAGAAGGCTTTTATCAACGTAGACAAGACTAACCCACTGCCAGTCCTGACGGATTCGGTGACCCGGGTAAGTATTCAGTGCACGGCAAAAGATGAAAACGGGGCAGGGATCGAAGTGAACATCCTCGACCTGATTCAGGATCATGATACGGATGAAGTGAAAGTGCAGTTTGGGAGCTCGCCTGTTCAGGCTCTGGCGATGCTCCGCCGGGTTATGACAGCACTGGAAAAGCAGGCAAATGCAGAACTGCAACAGAATTCCTGCTCGCGTATGCAGTAAACGGTAAAAGCAGAATGTTCCCTACTGGATAAACCCGGTGGACCTCACGGAGAGCAAGTCACCGAATGGTTCACTGTTAAGTGATATACATCCGGATTTATAAGGTTTTGCAGCATCCGAATAGGCAATAAATAGAATTATTTTGATTTATCTCAGCAAGGAAATGGAAAGCTACCAGATTTTAGGATAGCGAAATGCCTGTATCGCTACTCTGCTGAATTAGAAATGATTTTAAACGCAATGCATAATGATAGAATAGCAATGCCTTTAATTATTTGTCACGTCTGAATTATATGTAGACTTACGGAGAGGATATGGTAATTACTTATTCATTATCGGAAACGTTTAATATGTTTTTACGCGAGATTATTGCATCTGGACTTGCAGTTTTTTGCGCATGGTGCGTTTTGTGTCTTTTCTCTGATCAGGAACGAGGTAAAGAGGTTCCTGTTTCTATGAAAAAAATAACTTCAAAGTCAGCTTTCTCCTACTTTATCAGTTCTCAAATTGCCGCTTTTATTATCTCCTTGTTGGGTTCAATCTTAAGCACGAAATGGGACAACATCGTCTGGAATGATGAAATAAGACAGTTTTATCTGCATGTAGGATTTGGGCTGGTAGCTTGTGTATTCTGTCTGCTTGTAATCTTGCATGAGAAATTTATCAAAAGAAATTTAAATGTTTATTCTGGTTATTGTGGTTCACTGGCAGTTAGTCTCACAGGAATCTTTGTACTTTGTGCGTTATATCTGACATTTTCATTACCATTTCATTATGAAGAACGTCTACTTAATGATGCATCCTTGGTGGCTTCGGATGGCGTTGAAAATTCAGTCGTTTTTGCAGACGGTCGTTACTGGGTTTTTGAACTGGGCTTACCATATTTCAAACAGTCATTGCTCAAAGAGGTAAGAAGGGGCAGGTACCAGCTAATCTGCACTACAGAAAAAAAACCAACATGCTGGTCTGGCAAAAAACTTCCCGAAAAACCAACCTCTTTGAAAGCTAGTTCATAAAGATTTAAACTGCTCGCTTAAATCCACACTGGTCCAATTTTGAAAATTTATTGTGTTTTTAAAAGAAATTACAGTGTGGGTTATTAGCCAGTAGGTCGGAGTTTTATATAATACCCAAAAACACAGGAGGTATTATGAAAACCAATCTGGCCTATGCATCTAATTGCTCCGATTCTGTCTACTCCTATATTTATCAGGCACTGCAACAACGCTCTGGTGCCGAGAATGAAAGCCTTTATCAGCAGGCCATTTCCAGCTGCTGCACAGATAAACAAAAAAAGAAACTGGCCGGGTATTATGCCGGTCCATGGCAGCTGCTATTCAACGCGTGGTGTAACAATCGCGTCCCTAACACAGCGGTGCTGGCCCTTTTACTCCAGCAGTGCTTATCTCATTTCCAGTGCGAAGAAGTGATCGCAGCCTGGCAGTAACCCTATCAAGCCCCTTCGTATAGCGGAGGGGCAGGAGATATCTCATGTACAGAAACGACAGAAACGTGGATTCCTTCAACCTGGTTAATGCTCTTCAGCCGGTCTTTCGTAACACCGGCTGTGGGATGTTTGAATATGATCGTAAAAAGCAGAATGAAACCGCTGATTCAATCTTACGAGCGTTGGCGTTAAATGCCGATTTCGCGAGGGCCTTAAAACAGTACGTCCGGATTAATTCTGTACGACGGGTTGTTCAGTTCGATGACGGCTCGGTTCGCTATGGTATTCATGCCGAATTTGAAGGGCATAATAAAATTAATTCCTTCCGTATTTTTAAAGATGAAGATACAGACGCATTTGACTCCTATTTTTATTCGGTTTGCGATAATAAAGCTGAGCTGGTGGATTTTAAAATGGACTCTCTCGATATTCAATTGCAGGCAGTTTTTGAAAAGGTGACAGGTATTTTTCTGTCACATTAAATATTCAAATTTTCAATCCTCGGGCTGATAGACAAAAAACGCACTTTAGAATATAGATGAGATGAATATGAAAAACGTAAATATTTTGGATACCGATATTGCGGCCATTAATGCTCTTTCTGGCGTAGAACTGACTGACTTTCTCACTGCCGGGTATCAGGTAAACTGGTTAGGAGAAAGGGAGGTTTCGCTGGTGGGCTTTCCGTGTTTAGCAAGCAACAAGCAGCCGGTAGAAGTTGGTCCCGGCATTTTCATTAATCGCGTGTACAGCAGAGACAGCCAGTCTCTGAGCGGGAAATTGCGCTATGACCTGTCTAATGGTCTGGCAACGAGTGCATTTTCATTTTTCTCCCAGTCAGGCTGGTATGGGGGATTCCGTGTCGTATCTTTCCGTGACAACGGGCCAGCTGCGTTAATCAACATTGGTATTGTCCATGAGAATGTTTTGAATGCATTTTGTGCTGACTTCCCCCGGGCCAATGTGAGCGTAACCCGTTTTCATTGTGGCATGACGCTTGAGCAGATCCGAATGTTCATTTCAGACACTGCTTACGATATGCCGCTTTATAACAACGAGTCTGACTTTCGCAGGCTCGCCAGTTAGCATGGAGGCTGACTTCAGTGCTTACGCCTAAAAGCCGGTGAGCGAGGTGGCGGAACCGGTTGGCTTCGCCCAGTCTTACTTACTTCTCTCAAGGTACTGCGCTGCAAGCGTACGTAAAAAAAGTAAGTAGCTAAATGGCGTGAGCGATTAGTTCTATACGGGAAGAAGTCATAGTATTCTGAAATGATAGTTATCTCATACGAACGATAGTAATGGAGTTTCTTAATGGGCGTTGATATCTGCTGGCGATTTCAAAGGGAAGAAAAGCCTGGTAAATGGATTAATTTATCAAGCAATTATAAAGGGGACCGATCATATCTCCACTTTGCCTGGCTCGGATTTGATGTAGATCGTGAAAGGGCGAGCACATCAGCAGTTTTTATCCACGCATTACGCGGATTACCTGATGATATACCGTCCGAAGATGATGATTTATTCGGTGAACATTCATACTCATGGCTGACTTCGGAAGAAATTTTGTCAGCCATACCACCCGATAACGCCGGAGAGGTGATCCAGGAATTTGTCGAAGAAGTAAAGCGTCTCCACGTGGAGAACGGCAGCGTCCGTTTCGTCTTTGGATTTGAAGGGTAACCCGTAAGAAAGTAGCTATCTTACCCGGCTAGGTCTCCAATCTCTCAGATGCTCAAAGAGGGCCGGGCATGGTGCCCACACATCCCCTACCATTCCGATTTGATATTCGTCTAATACACCCTTTAAAGAAAACAAGCAGACGGCAATGAGACGTCGGATTAGCGTCAGCAAATATGAGACGTCAGTAGTCGATGTTTGTCCTGCGGAACGTGAATCTGTTTACAAGGGGTAAAGCCGTACCATCCATGAGGGCTCAGAGAGCCGGGGTCTCCTCCAGATCACTGGAAGTTATTGACTCTGGCAGGCCTATCCCTATGACTTTTTCCCGGATGGCAAATTAAGAGCGAACAGGGCCAAATTAGTACTCTTTTCTAAACGGAAATACTGAATCACCCTGATATAACTGGTCTCTCACAAGACAGGAGATCATCAATGGAACGTGTAATATTTTCAGTAATCTTTTTTATGATGCTGGGCGTACCTTTTTACCTTCTTTATAAAATTGCCCGGGACATTTTTGGTACCGCCGGTGCTGGTGAGCCTGCACAATTGCCTCAGGGCAAGCAAAGACGCTCAGGAGGCGCTGGTTCGGGTTCGATCTGGCAAGGACACCATCTACAGGGGAGCAGCCATTTGAACCCCCTCGGAGGTGATTGTAATGGTGAAAATAGCATAGCTGGTGGTTGTGATGGTGGCGGTGGAGGAGGTGACGGAGGTGGTGGTGGTGACTGATAGCCTGCAACTTTAACTATCAGGATGAAACCTATGTCCAGCAACCGGAAAAAGAATTCATTTCAACCGAAAAGCCCTGCCTTAAAGTGAAGCGTATTAAACGTGAAGGATGCTGAATTAGAGGGTATCGGTTTTATACTGAAGCGTAACTGGAAGAAGGATCTGAAATTAACTATTACGGAAAAGTAACTTTCTGACTCACCACGTACGCCCCTCGGTTATGCCATACAGTTTGATACGAAAACAGATCAGTAAGTAGATTGCTATACGCCGGAGAGAAGTCTATTTTTCATGCACCGAACCTGTTTGGCCTGCAATGGAAGCAGGTATAATAATCACATACAAAGGAGGGCATTATGAATACATTTTTATACGTGCTTTTGGCCTGGATTGTTGTGCTTTTTATCGCCAACAAACTGCTCGCAAGACGTAAGCCCAATACGGTTAAAATCCTGGTACAGCGCAACGGGAAAGCCGCAGAGGTTGATGCTGTAGTGGTTCAGGGTTCAAAGAGAGCTAACAACAGTTCTGTTGCGGACAGCGACGCGGTAGATAGTTATTTTGAAATGAATCCTTACTCCCGCGAAAACCAGGCGAATGGTTGGGCTATGCTGGCCAGAGACGATGACCAGCTTAAATAATCAGTTGAGTGTGATGTGTAAAGCAGCTTAAAACTCTAAATGGACGAACAGGGGAGGTGACAAAGATGACAACCAATACAACAACGACCACCTACCGCTCAGAAGAAATCGTGCCGTTCAGACGGCCCAAAGGGGATCTGGATAGTCGGTATATGCCTCAGGTGTATGCAATGGTGCGGAACTGGGCAAGTAACCCTGCTCAATATGGTGAGGGTGTACTGGCCTCCTACCGCCAACCGGCAGTAAACCTTGCCTACCAGGTAAAAGGAACTCGTGTTGTTTTAATTCTGGTACCAGTAGAGTGCGAGCCACCTGGAGTGATAATGACGGAAACAGTCCTGTGGCCGTCACTATCACTTGTAGAAGTCTTGCAGACCTTGCAGGAGGCCTGGCAAAATATTCCGGCGTTAAACCCCTGACGACTTCTGTCAATATCACCGGCTAGTGATTTACCTCTCTGCTGGTGGTCAGCCCGCCTAAGTTCAAATTATCTCTTTCTAAATTAGCCCGGATAAAAATCGGTCCCTCTAAAATAGCCTGCCCTGAGTAGGCTACGTCATACAAAGCGTTGGCCAGTCACCAGCTGGCTGGTGGCCATAATGCTCCACAGGATAAACCGTATCAGAACTACGCAAAGAAAAAGCCCCAACAATTTACCGATGGGGCCTTTTGCAGACATTTTACAGCCTTACCAATGATAGAGCGCTAAGGCTTCTGCTTAGTGAACAGACTTGCCCACAGATAATGGATAAAGTTGAGCAGAATGTATGTTACTCGTTGCTCGAATTTCATCGGGGCTTTGTACTTTGTCGTTATGTTATGAATATGAGTAAGGTCCGTATAGAGCCCTGGCGACTTCCTTGTTGACTTCAACACCGAACAGATGTGCTGAACAGACTCCGGTGTGAACAACCGTAGCCCTCGTCGTTGTTTGACTTTATGGATAAAATCGTCCATCCCCATACATAACCATTCCGGCTTGATGCCATCAAACTTACAACGTCCGTTTATGATGACGACATTGATACATTCCAGTTCTCTAGCCTTAAGAGCAGACTGAATAGCCCTGATGTGCCCCTGGTTTTGCTTAAACGGGTTCTGCAACTTGAGGGTTCGGGACTGAGTCCATTTCCGCCAGTGGCTTTCCTCCAGAGTACCGTAGAGCTTGCCTACGTAGTTTTTCTGCTCTATGACGTATATACCATGTGGGGCTACGAGAATGTGATCAACCTGCGTAGTGCTATGAGCCGACAACTGAAAGGTGAGATCACTAAGTAGCCCCTGAGCTTCTTCAGGAAGCCCAGATTCAATTGCCTTTGCAGTCCGCCGTTCCGCTATGGCAGAGGTCATAAATCCCAACAGACACAGCAACACGACGAAAATAAGGATAATGAAAGCTACCCCCGTAATGCTCCACAGCAGATTGAAAGCATCCATGTTACCTCACAGAGGGGTAGCTGGTGGCATTAACAGATTCTACTAAGCGGGTAGTGGTACCGGTAAGGCTCTCAATATTTGAAGACAGGCTCATCAGCATGCCGAGTGCAGAACGGAGATTACGATGAGGCTCATTGTAGTTTTTGAACGTGTCAGTGGAGTACATTTTTGAAAGACGTGTACGGATCTCTACTGACGTAAGATCTCCATCCACCAGGCCGTACTTAACTGCCTGAGGTGTTGGCCATACACGGCCTGAATAGAGAGAAACAGCATCGGCATCATGACGCGAGAGAAGCTTTTTACCCCGTCCAAGTTCAACATCAGTTATAAATTTTTCATGCATCGTGTTCAGGATCTCCTTCTGCATGAACTCCCTCGTTGAATCGGACAATGGGTGGAAGGGGTCAAGAGCATCTTTGAACTCACCGGCCGTAAGGGGCTCATTCTTGACGCCTACTGTGCTCATGATCTCTGACAGATTCCAGTGGTCCATACGCACACCGATAGAACCGATCAGGGCATTACTGTCGGCATAAATTGCATCAGCGGGCGATACCGCGTAATAGCATGCGGATGCGCATATGCCTTTCACACTAACGATGATTGGTTTATATGAGTCTGCGATATCAGAGAAAAAACGACCGGTACCGCTGGAGAGTACTTCGAGGGAGTTTTGCTTCGACCGTGCTTCATCGCCACGTTCTGTGCTCCCGGTTTTGTTACTCTTGTCAGCGGCTACAGATGAAAGAGAGCCACCGGCATCTGATACGCGTTCAATCTGTGGCTGGTGGTTTTTAAGCGCGTTTATCTGGCGGTAAATAATGATGGCGTCAGAGGGACCACCACCACCTGACTCTGCCTCGATAATAACTGCTTTGGCATGGGGATTATTGTAAGCTTTGGCAAGAGCTGTTGCGATCACTGTTCCATCGCCCGTTTCCGAGCCGGTACCCATCTCGCCAGAAATCCGTATTACAGCTATATGGTCTTTCTTCCCTTCAGCGTCCTGCCATTGTTCGTAAAGATTGTAGAAAGAAAACCCTACAGCGGTCATGGCAATTAGCGACATAGCAACTTTTGCCGTGGTATGAATGCGAAACATCTTATAAAAACGGTCAGCGTTATCATTGAGCGATTCTTTGATATTTGTAGGGGACTTCCTTTTTTTACTGCTTAACATCTGACCACCTTTACATGAGTTTTTGAAAGTTAGACCACAAGCGATTCAATGCAATTCCCAGTATCAATAAAGCGACTGGTGGGAAAAGTTGAGCGATATTGTTAAATAGTGACATATTTGGCATGACCAGGTAGACCATCGTTAAAGCACTGATCACCCAAAATGCTCGAAACCAAATACGATAAAACTGAACTGTAACCTTACCAAATACGTACCTCTTCAATTTCCACTGGTACATTCCATCTGCTAGCATGGCAAATAGATAGGGCAGAAAAACGATTAGCCACCCCAGGATTAAGTTCCACCGGAAAATGGACTGATAAAGTAAGAGGGGTATGTTTTTGGCCATAGTGTAATTAATAGAGGTAAATTTTTCAGCAACAATGTTAATACCTCTGGCTGGTTTTTTGGTGTCAGGGATCAGAATAGTATTCAGATAGTCAATTAACTTATAGTCATGTACCAACCAATTTAAAGTCGCTTCACTATTTGCAATGACAGACTTCCAACGGTCATTTGATATGATGGACCGGCTTGCATTAACCTCCTGAGTAATCTGATATTTGAGCTCCTCAGTATTCTGGAAAGCCAAGCTGTAACCAAAATAAATGACCATGCCAAAAAAAAGCATTGTTCTGAGCACTGCTGCCCTGCTTGTATTATCCGCAGCCATTGCTTTCCCTCCATTCACGAAAAAGAGCTAGCCTCTGATCGTGATTGCAATAGTTGTTACGCCACATCGTCGGGATACCCAGGAGCCAGTGGTACTGTTTAGGTATGATTTGGTCGATGAGGCTTAACTCCGCCAGTTCTTTATGCTCTGCGCTTTTCCACTCGATCTGTCCCACATCAGGAACAAATACAGCGGTCCTTGCTTTTGCGGCCTGGCGGGAAAATTCTATAAAGTTGATGCCCCACGGCGTCCAGTATCTGTACTGCTCGTTTAGGCCGATGTTAAACACCGGCAGAGAAAGAGTTGAGTCGGCAAAAGCCGAAATCACATTTTTGCAGACTCTTGGACTATCTATTTTTTCCTGTTCGGTTTTGAGATGAGTCAGCAGTGCACGGTCAATAATGCTGTTAAAGGTGTTTGTATAAAGGCCATTAGGGTCAGGAAGCTGATCTATGGCAGTAATGATTTTAAATTTTAACCGAGAAAGAAAGGGAGAGTCCTCAATAGTAACTATATGACTATGTGTTGTTTCTGGATGAATCTGGGGTTTGATGCGCTGTACTTGTTTAAAAGAGACACTACCTGGCAAATTAATGAATGCGCCCACCGTGCGTGTTAAATCGACGAAATAAGGCAAAAGATAACAACCAAGCATACGGGCATTCTTTTTTACAAGATCACACCGTACGTCATTGTTATCGAAAGAAATACGGAAACTAACGAATTTACGTTCAGGACCTTCGCTGGTGGTCAGTGATTGAATCCATTCATGGCATGATCCTTGTGGTACCGACCAGTAGCTGGTTTCACGGTCCCCAAAGGGATCAGTCGTGATCAACTCTCCCTTTAAAAGGAAAAGCTCAGACAGGGTATTTGCCATGGAGAATAGGGAATCGATATCGTTGCTCTGACAAAATTTTCCCAAATGATGAAACGCGTTTTTTTCTATCATAGTTAGCCGATCTCGAACTTCCTGAGAATCTGCGTACTTTAAACCCAAAGACTGAAAGCGCCTTTTTACGAGCGAGCGACATTTGCTGACTTTTAGTGCAGAGCTTAAAATTTGCTGGCGCGTCAGGACAATTTTTTCATCCATCAATGCAACTTCCTTAGAAATTTATTAAGATTTTTGATATCGAGATTTTGACGCAAAGTAACTTTTCCGGCCTTCTTGAAAAGCATTTCCGACAGAGTTGTGTTTGGCTTCATTTGTTTCTCAGCAACAGCAATAGGGATTTGGCCTACAACCTTCCTGCCATCTTGAAGCCTGGCAACTATGTGAAACATAGGGACCTGACCCAAGAGATCCTTTGGAATACTCTCTTCTAAAGTTGTCTGCTTTCTTTCTGAGATTGAACCTGAGAAGTTATTATGCGGCAAAGATGTTTCTGAACCGGTCGTATAAGTGACCATATTTGTGCTTATCGCACTCTTACCAAAGTTCTCTACAACAAGCGTCTGAGTAGGAGTATCGTTGACTCGCAAGCTTATATAATTGTTGCAGAGCCCCGTAATTCGATTGGCAGTTTCAACACTTGCCGCAGCAATAAAGTCGGAGATGGTTTGGGTGCAAATAAACAGTGCAATTTTCGCTGCACGACCCTGCGCCAGAAGGTTAATCATAGGGTTGTTAATGGCTGAGTGTGCCTCATCAACAAAAATACTTATCCTGGAATTAGCTGACATATCACCATCTTGAGCGTTGTAGCGACTACCGGCACAGGAGGTCAGATCTGACATTATTAATTGAGAAATAGCAGCTGCTGTATCGGGGTTTGAAAGGCCATCAAGCGAAATGTATAGCACCCCGCCAGTGCTGAACATCCCTTCGCTTGTTACAATTTCTCTTGATGATACTGAGTTCGGGTTAGGAGATAAAAGCTCATTTAAAGGTTTTTCAATGAGCATATCGAAAACAGGCATAATACCTGCGGTCATTTTAGCCATATGCTCTGGGTCGGACATTGAGTAATCAATAAGCTGGGAAACAGTATCTAACCAGTCTATTTGTTCGGACCCCTCGTAATTCATGAAATGAGCCGTAAACCATTCAGCGAGACGCTTGAAACGTACCGGCAAGGTATCGTTAGCGACGTACTTAACTTTTTCGGTCCAGACATCGTAACCATAATATCTCGCGTAACATGACTCCATTACCTTGACTGTAAGATTCACAATAGACATGTGGCTTTTCATGTTCTTGTGAATCAGATAAATAGAAGGCTTTTTCTCTATGTAAGAAAGCCCGGAAATCACATTGGAAACGAGAGCCTTGGCATACTGAACGAATGGGTTAACCTCACCGGGAACTGTCACCAAGCTCAAAAGACGAGATGTTAGGTCAGAAACATTAGTATAGGTGTTGCAGACATCAATACAGACCGAAGATGCTGGCTGGCCAGGATGAAATTTATAGAAAGGAAGACCGAGGGTCTTAGCCTCTTCCATTAGAGATTCTCGCCACTCTGCATCGTTCTTTGGATCTATGACAACAACAACATGACCAAGATGAAGCATGCTAATGCTTAGTAAACGCTGTAGCACCGTTTTCCCGGTACCCACGTTTCCGGTTATCAGAGTATGACCAAACCAATTGTCTTCAGTTACAAATATGGGTTCCCTACGTTCCACAGCAAAAATTGCATTGCTGCCGCCCATCTTACGAGCCATTGCGTCAAAATGTCTCTTAATTGGGTTGAAGACGAATGGCAACTCGATCTCACGTTTATCACTGGAGAGGTTAGCTATTTGATATGCCCGATCCGCATGTTCCGGACCCCACTCAAACCCATCACAAAAATAGGACTTTCGCTCGGGTATATCCTTATTTTTATTTTGATAATCCTGAACCAGTTGACGATACTTTCGCTCATTGGAGAAAAAGTTACTTTTGTTAATTACACGCAGTGAATCAAGACTAACGAACATGAAATGTCGCTTGAATACACGCCAATGAGCCATCAAAAATGGCGCTGCTGTTTTGCAACGATAAAGGCACAGCAAAAAAAGCAATATTGAGGTGAACAGAACTATTGGGGCGATGTCCAGTCCGTCTGAAGAAAGTCCCATATAAAGCATAGAAACCGAACAAATCAAAAGTATTGAGGCACTACGATACTCAAGAATAGGCCGATAAAAATTCTCTTGTGCATGGAGGTTAGTCCTCTTCGAATCTGACATTATAGGTTCCCAGCCTCTTTCAGGTTATTGATAATTCGTTCAATGTCCACTTTCGCCCGGTCTGATGCGGCCAGCAAAGTAGGCATGTTAAATGCATGGCATTTTGTATTGATCACAGCACCAGAATTAACGAGGTACTGAGGAAGCTTATTGAAAAGATCTTGAGCCTCTAACTGCGACCCAAATTTTTCCACGCAAGATTGGGTCAGATAGAGAGTATTAGGAGTACTTACCATAAATCTGTTTTTGCGCTTTCTTTTAAACGCCACCTCCATTTTGGACAGAATTTGATGCAGTACTAACGCAATTTCTACAAATTCAAGCTCTGTAACGTCACCTTCGCTTATAAGCGAGAATTCACCATTTTGGTCTGATTCAGTAGATGCAAAGACTTTACTGTTCAGATTGTGACCAGAAACAGGTGATGCTGGTTTTTGTACTTCTGCTTTGTCCGATGATTTATTCCGGTTGCGCTTGGGATTTTGTTTTTCTACCGGTGCTGTTGGGGCGAACAGTCTGGCCAGTGCTGGCGAAAGATGATGCCCCTTAGCGTCTGTGGGCGCATGCTCTCCATTTGATTCTTCAAGTACAGGAGGTAAGGCGGGCTCTTCACTTGCCATCACACTGGTTGCGGCTGCTTCGGTCTGGGAATACACAACTTCAGCTGGTGGTGGGCAGTTACCCTCAGTATCTGGTTCTGAGTTTTCTTGTCCTACAGAAACATCCATAGAGCGTTCATTCGTACCCTGGGGATCAGCGTTCTGTTCTCGGTTAAGTTCTGGTAATTCTGACGGCTCGGAGAGAAGCTTTTCATTATGGACCGAAGAGCTTGTTGCACAACTACCGACTTCTGGCCGAGAAACACTAAGCTGTGAGAAATCGGTATAATCAATGATCTCATGCTCTTCATCTTCTTTCTCAAAAAGATGTTGATAATGTTCATATTCCACAGCCTCAGTTTTCAGCGGACCAGTCGCGGATGCACTATCGGTTCCATGATATTCCACGTCGCCAGAATGTTCTTCGACTGCATTTACACGTGGGGGAGGCAGCTCAAGCGTTTGCTTTGGACGTGGGGCAGAGTTTTCAACAGAAGACTCATCATTAATCACTAATGCCTGATACATAGAAGTATTGAAAAGTGACTTTAAAGTTGTTGGCCTTCTTGGCTCATGATAGGTGAGCTGGAACCCGGCGCAGTTATCGCCGAGCTGGACTAAACGCAGATCGTCAATGTCCCTTACTATCCACATTCCATCGAGAGAGCCTTCTCTGAATGTCAGTTGGAAATAGGGCTCTTCACTGAATGCTTTTTCATCTAATCCCGGCAGCAATGCCATAGTGGTATCTATGTTGAGGTAGGGGACAGCATCAACACACACTATATAGTCATTGGAAAGTGGAGCGCTTAAAAGGAGTTCATGAAGTTGGTTGACCAGGACATGGGATTCCGTGTCCTTTGCCGATTCATCTTCACTTTCTTCTATATCAGGAATGACAGGATCAGCTGCTTCCTCACCCTCAGATTTAACTATCTGCGTGTCATTATCAATTTCATTATCACTTTCGGCTTTCTTCTCAAAATCGTCGGATGAGCCTTCATTTTTCTTAGAATGTATATCAACATCAATAGAGGCAGAGGAGCGGCCTAAATCATTAACCTTAAGAACAGCCGTCTCAACAGTATCAGTAATTTTAGTTATAACGTCCCGACCGGGCACTGGTCTTCTGTATTCAGTAACTGTTTTTTGCTCGTCAATGTAAATAAAGTCTTTATTGGCATTAACGCTAAAAAGACCCGGCACTGAGTCAGGGATTTTATAGGAATCAAAGATTAAACCAATCCACCTTAGCTTAAGAAGGTTATAGAATTCTAGTTTCCCTATCCCATTTCTAAAGATGTTTGATATTTCGTTTTCCGAATAGATACCCGGAATGAAGTAGTGAACGACACGCTCATCATCATAGGGCTCGACGTAACCACGTTGAACTAGGGATTCTACCAATACGGTCTTACCAGCCTCTCCCTGAGGGAAGTTATATTTATGTAATTCGAAATCATTGAGAACAAAATCAAGGAATGCGTTCTCGTTAAGGTATACCTCACCATTTACGATAATGATGTGCATAGGCTTAGCATTGTAATTGTTGATATTGATACTGGTAAAGTTGTGCTTGATGGTACTAATGGCCCTTGCTGCTGCATCATTAGAACGCAGACCCATGATAGGGTCACGTAAAACATTAAGGTCTGTACCAGTAGAATAGAAATCAGCGGTCCTCACGCATTTAGACAAAAAGTCATTCCCATCAGTATAAACGTTTAGGGCGGTGATCATTTTTGAATAAACACGTTCTTTATTTACCCGATCCAAAAATGCAAGACATACCGGGTTTAGGATTCGCTCAAGGAAAACGCTGGACCAGATATTATGTTGATTATGAATACGCTTTCGCCAGTGGATTTCGTATTCAACCACGTCATTTTCACGTGCCCAGTCAAGAAGACTTTGTGAGCTTGGCGTCCAAATGATCGGACTAGCTAAATTCAGGCTTACAATGTCGAGATCGTAAACCTTTCCGGCATCATGGACTAAACCACAGATAAACGCAGCATAGAGATATACTTTTCTACGGACTACTTCTTCATCTTGATATCCGATTGGTCTCAGTTCTGAGTGATGCGCATTTTTTAAAGAGAGTATGGCCACTTCCAGGCTGTGAGAAAGTAACCCACCAATACCATTATGATGATGATTTTCGGAAGCTGGCAAAAGATGTATCCAGCGAACATATTCAACCAAGGGCTTTAAAACTAAATTAGTAAATGTATATGCATCGTCCCTGATGTCGCTATCGCTGATAGCTAACATCATTGAAATTGAGTGCAGCTTTTCCCGATACAGAGACAGGATTGACTGTTCATTAAATGTCTGTATGCCCGTCGGACGAGTTGGATACTCGATGAATTTCAGGACTTCTGGATTTGGATGATCAGGAACAGTGTACTTCTGATCTCCTAGAATCTGCGCAAAAGGAGAGAGGCTTGATATATCCTCAATCATTACAGAGGTTGCATCATTCTCCTGAGATGAGAATATCCCCAAAATCCGTTTAATACATAAATACAGCGCCCTGAAATTCATCATCATACCTTATCGACGTTTGCCTGACAGTTCGGCTGCAATGTATGCCTGCACACTTTTATATTGCATTACTTTGGTGATGAACTCTGCTGGACTGTATGGCCCATCCTTACGGCGAGAAACATTCAGAGTCTTTTTCACATTCTCAACATATAAATTAATACTCTTTATAATGTTGTGAGACATAACCGGATAGTCGCTTACAGCCAGTAAACCCAATGAGTTGTACTCATACATTGTGTTCATGAGCTGGTTCATCTCGAAGATGTACTTGTAAAACCTCATGGTGTTGTGGTTATTGAAGTTGAGTTGTACTGGTTCAAAACTGAAAGGTACAAACTGAGTTGATGACATGAATGAGTCATTCTTGTCGAACTCAATTGACTTAATATAAGCAACAAGATTTTCTTTCATCTTATTGTTTTCTTCATGCAGCTCGTTGAACCAATCCTGAATAGCCTGAACAAGGTCAGGATGTTTAACTGCATCAACCGTTTTAAAGAGAGAGGAAATAGCGATACTCACATCATCAAAACCTCTGATGACTGCTCCATTTCTGGCAGTTAAAAACCGGTTAAAGTCTGGGGTGCCGGGGTTAATAATAACTTTGGCCATACCCTGGTGCTCTGGTCTACGTTGAGTAGAAGTTTGAGCGTTTACGCCTTGCTTTTTATTTGAACCTTTTACCATTACATCTTTTGGTTCAATGTTAATACGCTCATTGTCCGTGATAATTGCGTCGTTCATTGTGCCACCTTAGTTTTTGAGTATTGACGGATTTTTCGTCCAAGTTCGATATATGCTGAATGATAGAGCTCAAGCATTTCTCTGTAAGGCTCCAGCAATGCTTCCGTTTCAGAAATCATTTCGTATTCCCAGCTGGCATGGTTTACAAAACAGTTCTTAGAATATTTTCCACTTTTCATTGGTTGCACCCGTTTTGACATGTGGCTAGGCGCTCTTGTTTTATAAGGGCTGAACTGATGCCAAGTGATCGTTACTTTTCTGGCATTACCAATTAGCTCAACTTTTGGTGCGTAAGAACCCAGGTACTCCCTCTTTGGAACTTTGCTATGTCGGGTAAGGTTAATCTCTTGGTGGTTTCGTTCCTTCCACTTGATCCAGTATTTTGTAATGAGATCTTCAGCCTCAACACGCAAACCTTCAATCTGAGCACGTAAATTTTTACGTGTTAGCTCTATAGAACTTATAAGATTTGAATTACTCATGACGCCTCCTGATGTGAAATTACTATACCGGAGGAAATTTCCGTTTTTTTTCACGAACAGAAGATTTTTGAATGCTCTTTGATGAGGGAATTGAACAGATGTAATGCACTCGCTGTTTCCCCCATTCGGGAGGGGCCTTCAGAAACAGTAACAGCGAGTTTAGCCTCACTTCCATCGCTACCCCCTAAAGTTACTTTTGACAGAATGACCATTGTGGATTATTGCTTTTGATAATGTGCATTGCTCTATTAAAGTTATACATATATCTAGTGCCACTTTTCCAAAAAAAATGACCCTATGGAACTTTGTCCATAGTGACACTTTTATAAAAAGTGACCCTATGACGACATTACATAGGGTCACTTTTCAAACATAAGTGACCCTATGTGAGGCATTCATAGGGTCACTTTTCTTTGTTTAGTGATCCTATGTAAGCATGAGGTTGATGAAAAGTAAAAATGTCAGTTTATGACGGTCAGTGAAAGACGTCGTTATTCTAATCCAACGTTGGGAGGGGCTGGATTTAGGTTTTTTTTTAATCGCTTCACATTTCGTTAGCATGCGCAGGAATTTTTGATAAAATTCTGGTTAGTTTGGTTAAAAAGTGTTACAAGTAAGCGGTGTGGTTGAAGGGATAGATTTAAGGCTTATTCAAGCCTTAAGAAAATACTAAAAGTTACTTTTCACCCTACCGAACACCTAACAAAAAATCCATGTTGAAGATTTGAACAATTGTAATGGCGCAAGGACAATCAGCACATGTCAGAATCTGATAATTTAACTCGTAGCTTACTCGGTAAACTTTTCCGCACTGAGATTTCGCTTATTCGTAGTTACCGTGCATTTTTAATGTTATTGCCTGTGCATGGATCTTCTGCATATCAAACTGGGACTCCTCTTCTCCAGCGTCGCCTATTTGGGAAAGGATTTAGTACAGCCGCTGATTTAGCTTTTGAAGTGGAAACACGTCCAGGTAGTTTTTTGGTTCCGCGTACACTCGGAAAGGAAATTACATGGGAGAGGTTTTTTTCTGCGGTCTTGGACGGTGATTCCAATGTAATTCGTGAATATGATACAAATGATATTGACTATGGTATTTACGATGCCGGTGAAAAAGTGACTTTTCTGAATGGTACAGTGGATATCTATAATCCCAAGAAGATTCATGAGTTGCGTTCTAAATGTGTTGATATACAGAATGACTACTTTATGCAGGTGTTCTTTATCTCAATGCTCGCACCAGAGTTTGTAAGTATTTTCTTTGGTTTAAAACCAACTACAGCTGATGCTATTAAAGACATTGGTTATTCATCGTTAAAAACAATTAACGATGTCGTTCTTTTCCCACGTACAATTGCTTTCTCACAAGGGCATATTGAAGAGAGTGTTTCACTTAAAACGAAAGTTTTTGCCTGGGCTTATGAATTGTCTGCTGACATCCGGTTAGGAAAAGTTAGTGATGATTTGATGGAACTATTACGTTATGACACTATGTTCACCAGTCACTGTCAGGATGTGTTCAACACTTTAACAAATAAAGTTATGTTAAAGGATTATTGATATGGCAAAGGTCGATCAAACAAAAGCTAATGCTCTATTGCGAGCAGCAAGAACTATGTCGCTTGGGGCAAATAAAAATACAATACGAATTTTGTACGGTAATCATGTTGCTGAAAATATCGATTTTGAGCCTGGTGCAAAAACAAAACTCAAAAAAGGTATCCGGGGCTGGAGCAAACGCACAGATAACCGCCGAGCCTTTTCTGCTGTTATTGATGTCGCAGTTAACTATTTTGGTTTTGATCCAATAAATCCGGAAGCGAGTTTTCGGCAAATTGACTTCAACCGAATAATGAGTGTCCTTCATAATCTGGGATACTTTGTATGCGCACCGGAAGTTAATAAAATAATAGAAATCCTTACTTCTATGAAAGAAATTGAAGAACTAGGTGCCTGCGAAAAATGTAAACGCCCATACATTGTGCCAGTGACAAATGATGCTCATTGTCCACGTTGCAGATTATCTTCAACTGCTTCAGCCATAGAGAGGTATTCTCAAGAAGAATTAGATTAAATTTAAAAAAGATATCGCGAAACTTGCCTTGTCTGAATCTAAATATTGACTTAAGTCAAATTCTGTTGTTTGCTTTACAATCAAATATTAGTTACAACTTAAATATCAACTCTTGACAAGTAAAGATATAATTTGATTTTTCTTTATTCAGTTTTTCTTCGTTCCAAAAATGTGCACCTTTTTTTCTGTTGAAAACGTAAAACTACTTAGGTTCTCAAAACCTTCTATGCATGACGACTTCTTAATCGCTTTCAATTAATATATTTTATATTCTTGTCTAAGTTCGCTTCTTTGATCCTTAGCTATTCCTTTTTTGAAATATAGAAACAGCATTACTTGTGATGATTTTTTTCAGCTCTAAATACACCTGTTTTCAAAGCAATATTTGCTTTTAGATATTCGATAAAACCATGTTTTTGTTACACCGGATTTTTGACAACGTGCAAGATGGATGATCTTTCCATCACCGAGACTATCTTCTTAGTCAGCACTCCTTTTCCGTCCTTTTCAACATAAAAACGACCATGCTATACGAGCTCTAACCTTTTTTTTGTATGCCATCATAACCGCATCAGAAAAGGAGAACGGTCTATGACTCGTATTGCATTAGCGCCTTCAAAGATGGTTTTGCTTATGTCTTTGGTAATTACTGGTGCCCACGCCAGCCCTGAGCAACCCCTAATAAAAGATACGCCCTTTGTATCTGGCCAGGCTTATAAGAAGGGTTTCTTCTGGTATGACGATCCTGCTAAAAAAAGCGAAGCTGAAGAAGAAGAGGTTTTGCCACCAACCGGTGCTGCTAGCTCGCCTTCAAAAGAGGAAATGGTAGATTTAAATTCAAAATGGCTAAAAGAGAATATGCCTCGACTGTTAACGCAGGCAATGGATAACCCTACCGCAGAAAATCTATCACGTTATTACACGGCGCAAAGGTTAATGCTGGATATCAGTACGCGTTTTTCTGACAAATCAAAAGATTATTTTCTTAAAAACCCGATGATGTCTGAAAAACGCAGGCAACCAGTGGAAAAGGTGGCACTGGATGCTCACCGCACTGTTGTTGAAAAAAATCAGCAAACGGTAATGAAAGATATCTTTACTAAGTCAGGTTTATTTTTCTTTTTCCAGAGTACTTGCCAGTTTTGCCACGAAGAAAGCCAAATACTTCAATTTATGCAGAACTATTATTCGGTAGATATTCTTCCAATCAGTATGGATGGAAGGCCATTGCATAATGGCCTTTTTCAGGATTTTAACATCCCCAACGCACAAATTATTGATCAATTTAAAATTCGAGAGGTACCTACAATTTTCCTGGTTTCAAAGGATGGGACATCAGCTCAGCGCATTAGTGAAGGCATGATCTCCGCTGATGAATTAAAGAACACTATTATACTTGCCGCGAAGGGCATGAATCTGATCGATGACGCTTCGTTCCAGTCAACTCTAGATATTAAAAGGCAATATACCATCGGCGATGATGGCGTTATTACCGTTAATAAATCCGAAATGGAATCAGACCCATTCCTACTTCAAAAAATAATGGACCAAAAACTCGAAGGCTATGACATGCCTACGGCCGATCCGGTCAATTATCTCAATGCTGGCGGCAGTTTTGGAGGCACTTATGCGCAGTAATGCCGTTTTCAACTTCAAAAAGTTACTTTTGTCTCTTTCTGTTTGTGCTGCAATTTTAGCCCCGACTGCAAATGCAGACAACGCAATGCGTAACATTTTCAATGGCATGATGACGTCTACCAGCCCGGCCACCTTTTCCACAGCAACCCGTACAGGCATAGTTGGCGGGTCAATGTCTTACCGAACAACAAACGTTAATACCAACCTTGTTTCCATGTCGTTTCCAAAAGCTTCTGTCGGTTGTAACGGTATTGACGTTTTTCTTGGGTCCTTCAGCATGATCAACGGGGACCAGCTTGTGCAGGTGGCCCGTGGTATTGCCCAGGGTGCGGCTATCTATGCTTTTAACGTTGCTGTTTCAGCTATTTGTGCTGACTGTGCTGCAACGATTAATGACATCCAAAACAAACTGCAAGCGCTAAATAAATTTGCGAAAGATTCATGCAATGCAACTTACTCTTTCCTTTCTGAAAACGTGGGTACGCCAAGCCAGTTCGCTAACTCAGTTAGCTCTGGACCAGCCTCAATTCTGGGATCGATTAATGGTCTTATTCCTGATTTTGGCTCATCGATGACAAAGTCACCTGAAGCTGTCACTTCTCAGGTTAAAGCAAAGGATCCCGAAGAGTTCGCTGAAAAATTCAGTGGTAACCTCTTCTATATGTCGTTCATGGATATTGATAAGGGAACGATGAACATCGGAGGGGTAACGGAGTTATCCGGTTATAAACTGGCAGAACAACTTATGTCTCTCGTAGGTACTGTCATTATCAACTGGGATAGCAAAGGCGAAAAAGCGGGAATGGAAGTCCGCCCGTCTACCATGACTGTCACGGATTACATCATGGGGCCACCAGCTGGCGGATCAATTAAAATGCTCAAGTGTTCTCCGGCACCAGATCCATCATCCCCACGAAAGGCTCAGTGCCTTGTCATGTCAGAAGTTAATGACGGTGGTTTTAAGGGATTGAAGGATACCATTTCTGATCTTCTTTTAAACGTACAGAAAAAAATCATCAACGACGTTCGTGTTTCAGATGATGAATTACGCATTATCTCCTATATCGGCATCCCGACCATTATCGACTCTTTGCAAACATTCGAAGCACCGGAAGGGTACGCATACATTCAGGACATCAGCACTATTGCTGCGACGAGCCTCGTAATCAACATGTTGCGCCAGGTTGAGGCCAAAATTTCAACCATGAGCATACCGAGTGAGTCGCTGTCGGGTAAAAGGGATGATCTCAACCGATTAACAGACAATCTCTCAAAACAGGTTAAAGCCGCCTATGAGCTATCGCACAGCCAGGTCGGTACCAGCTCGGACGTCATTTCAACCTGGGATAACCGTCGCCTGCAACGGAAGGCTTTCACTGAAAGTATTCGTGGCACACGTAACTGAGGTCTGACATGGATTACAACATATATACCCTGGGTGATATTGATTTTGTCTGGTCGGCTTTTACCGGTATTGCCCTGATCTTTTCTCAATATACTGGTGTAAAAGAGTTCCTGACCACGGCCGCCGTTGTAGCAGGTGTGAGCCTATTCTATAAAACGTGGCTATGGCTTCAGGCTCCGACCAAAAATGAATTACCGTTTTTCTCCTGGTTTTTGGGGTTGATCCTTTTCATGATGGCAATGGTTCGAGTGGATGTAACTATTGAATCTGTAAAGTCGGGAGAGGTCAGAAACGTCGACGGAATTCCAATTTTTATTGCTGCGATGGCAACCGTCACCACTAACTTAAGCCAGGGTTTGCTGAAGGATTATAAAACAGCGTTTGATCCGCTTTCTCCGGTGGACCTGTCTGCAACAACTCTGGACGATGACATCACCCTCGGTCCGATGATCCGATTCGTGAAGTTTTTGCAATGGGGCGGCGATAGCCAGGGCTACTGTTCCGCATTTCCTGAACCGGCCAGCGGGCTAGGGCCAATGAACGTATGTGCTACCGTTCAGTCTCTTGCATACAACTGCCTGAAGGCTACCCAAAACTCAAGCGCAAATATTGCCGGTAAAGAAACTATTTTTAACGATATTTTCTCAGCTAATCTGGCAGATAGCATGGACCGGATTAATCAGGCGATGAAAGGCGCACTGAAGAATGCCTCTGCCAGTATTGTTGGCGCTAACGGTTCAAAATCTGGTACGTGTGATGAGGTCTGGTCAACTGTGAAACAGGTTACCAGTACAGCTGAAGCTCGCCAGACTATTTCCCTTATAGGACAGACAAACGGCATCCTTACTCCAGACGAAGCAAATGGTGCACCTACCGGCGCAAGCTTTACTGATGTTATGGCGTCAGCAAATGGTATGTACGGTAAGGCTATTGGTTCGTATGACGCCACCCTGAACCTGTTCATTATGAATGAGCTCAGAAATGGCGCAAGCAAATATAAGACCCCACTCGGTCTGGCTTCCGATATGCAGTTGTTTGAGGCTTCTCTGAAGCGAACCAACACAATGGCTTCACAGGGCCAGTTGTGGTTACAACTGTCGGGAGCAGCAATCGCATTCCTTGAAATGTTTGCTTATATGGTTGCTCCATTTGCTTTGCTTATGCTGCTGGCGTTAGGTGGTAATGGTGTTGCCGCTGCGGCGAAATATTTGCAACTTATCCTCTTCGTGAATATGTGGCCGCTTACGGCAGTAATGGTCAACGCGTATGTGAAGAAAGTCGCGACGGCCGACTTGGATACCTGGAGCACCCTCAACAGCCAGAATAATGCCGTCACGTGGATGGGACTCCCAGGGCTTGCGGAAACATACAGTTCATACCTGTCTGTTGCTTCCGCCCTCTATGCTCTGATTCCGGTACTCACATTATTCCTGATGACACAGTCGATTCACCCGATGATGAATGCGGTTAAGGGAGTGACCCCCGATGCGCCGGTGGATACTGGTCATGTAACGCCCAAAGTATGGGATGGCCCTAACAGCGGTAAATCTTCATTTGGTGACGTGACACGAACCGCCTTAACCAGTACCGGTCAGGGATACAGCGATGGCGGCGCAGTTGATTCAAGTAATTTCCGTCTTGGAATGTGGAATGCTGGTTCAAGTATCGCTAACAGCCAGGGACAAGGATCAGCTGTAACCTCATCAGTTATGAGTGCGGCAAGTAATTCATTCCAGGCTGGTTACAGTCAGATGAGCGAAATTGGAAGGTCAGGACAGTCGAGCCAGCAGTTCTCAACCAACCTGCAAACAATGAAGCAGATCTCGGATAAGATTGGTGCCTCTGTAGCAGAAGGTATTGCAACGAAACATGGGGTGAGTGCGTCTCAGATGGCCAGCATTGCTTCAAATGTTATTCTCAACGCTGGGCTTAATGGAGGTGTTGGAACTGGCAATGGAGCCGGGCTGAAAGCGGCTGTAGCAGGGCAATTGAGTAGCGGTGCATCTAAGACCAATACAGGCAGTGACTCGCTTTCAAATGACCTTTCAAAAGCAATCACGAATCAGCTTAGCCAGGATTCTGCGTTAACTGACCAGTTCAGTAAAGCGGCGTCTCAGGTAAGCAGCGATCAGATATCCAATACTAATGCGTTTAAAGAAGCATCGTCGAAAATGAACCAGGCGACACAGACGATGGCGCAAAATATTTCTACATCGGTTTCGACTAACGCAAGCTCCAATAGTGGAATGAGCCTTGATTCTAAACAAAGCATTAACCTGGACAGGTTCTCCGATTCTATTCGCAACAAAAACTTCAGTGATGATGATGTAAGGAATTTTGCTCGTAAGAATGGGCTGGATGAGAATGCGTTTATGGAGAAATTCAACTCCTATAACGATACCTTCAAGGCCAGTAATCAGCTTGGATCGCAGCTTCAACGTACTGACGCGCTTGTGGCTGCAACCCGAGATTTCAGTGAGCAAAAAATTGCGATTGATACCGCCCGGGGAGAGACGGCCGAAAGTAATAAACAGGATCTCCGTGAAACCTCCAGCCTGCTTAAAAGTCTGGTTTCCGACTTCGGTGGTAATGCACAGCAGCTGCTACCTATCACCAATCAGCTCGACAGAATTTCAGGTGACGGGTCAGGAATTAATACTATCACTCAGGCACAGGATAGAACTCCTGACAGCGTAAATACGTCTGGCGTGATGAGTGCGTCACGCGTAGGGGAACTGGGTGGAAGTGTAGATTCGCAGGCTAAACTCGGTCTTTCCTCCAACGCTCAGGACGCGACACAGCATGTCCCTGGAAAAAGTGAAGCTGGCTTTACTCCGTATAACCTTGATAACGCGGGCAAAGGCGATATTCAGGGAATACATAACAACAACGTGGGCCGCACTTATTCTGATGAAGAAAGGAATGTGCTTAATTCTCTCGAAAAGAATGGACCTGTACTGAATAATCAGGGTGTAGAGAAAGTCGTCAATTCGGGTCAGGATGTCAGAAATGCAGAAGGCACATTTAACGATCTGGAAAAGGTTGGAGGTCGGGTGGTTGGTGATGGAATGGATCAACGAGCCACTGCTTTGAACAGTATGTATCAGAGCGGGCAAGTTCGTGGCTTATCTAATAACACTGATAACTACTTTAGTCGTGTTGCCAACAACCCGAACTTAAGCCGGGACGATAAGCGAGCTGAATTGGCACAGCAAGCTGTCTTTACCTATGGTGCCAGCACCATGGCTACCGGTGCCGAAAGAGAGCAGCTCAAAGCGGATACCCAGAAGATCCTTAATGAACTGGGTAACTATAACGTTAACTGGAGTATGAATGACGTTAAGAGCATCCATAGCAGTTTCAACACTCATAACAGAGCTGATGGTTCACTTGAGTCAGTCGTACGGGCAAACCTGGGAGAAGGTGGGTCGGGCGGTGGTCTCGTTGGTAACCGCACTCAGACCGTCACAGATCGCTTGGTTGGGGAAAAGATAGAGGCCAACACTGAGCGGGGCGCGATTTCTGGTGCGCTACTCGGGGGCCAGCAATTTGTTTCGGATACGCTAACCAGCGTTGGGGCGAAACCGGTAAATGAGATGCTTACGGGAGCGGGCATCCTTCAAACCCAGACATCGATAGCAAATGATGCCTCTAACCCTGCAAATATGCCTGATTCTCTCCAGGGTAAAGTCCTTAATCACATGCAGATGTCTGATGGCGTCGCAGCTGTAAGTGACCGGTATCAGAGTATTAGCAGCGACGGCGTTTCGACTTATGCGAATGCAGCGCAGAACTCTGAAAGGGCTATCCGGCAGCAATTGACGGATGACCCACGCTTTGGGCCTCAGAAAGCAGATGAATTCATTCAGTACATGAAGTCAGAGCTGAGCAACACAAATGAGCCTTACCAGTCACGTGTCGATAAAGCGGATCAGTGGCTTAATGAAAATAAAAAATAAGGGAGGTTGAATATAACCTCCTGAAATGACTATCAATAGATTGTAAATTACTGCTAAACAATTAAGGCCGCAAAGTATGTGTTTGCGGCCTTTTTTTCAGAAGTACCGCTCTTGCGGAACATTCAACTGACGGTTTGAATCAGTGAAGACAAAAATCTATCAAACTCTGTATGAGATTCAATAACATAATCAGTAGATGCTTTGTCTCTTATCTGAAAGCAGTCGTCTGCAAAACTATAAGCGAAAAGTGACATGCCATCTTCTCCGATTAACACCTTATCAGTGAGATTTGGGTCAACGTAGATTTCATTGTCTCGTGCTTCAAAGTTGCGTATGTAAATATTTGACCACAATAGATTTTCGTTCTCTGCCTGAACAAGGTTATAAAACGTAAGTCCGTTGTACTCAAAACCATCCATAGCATTAAACACTTGGGCATAATCAAGCCTGGTTTTAATGAGTTTCTGTATATCTATATAGGCGCTCTTTTTGTGATCTGCCCACTCCACTGGAGGCGGATTGCAGATTAAGTCTTTCAAGACTTCCGGGGCTACCGGGCTGGCTAAAGGGTAGTGATCTGCAACCATCAACCTCTTTAAGCTGCTGAGTAGTTGAGTTAAATCTTTCATGAGCGCCTCTTACTTTCCTACCGGGTAGATAACACCGTTCGGCGATGGCCATAGAACTTTGGTGCTTGAATTATACGGTAGATCCTTCGTAATGATGGATTGTGCTTTCGACAGTGCTGAATGGTATGGTGAATTCTGAATAAGTACCAGGTTGTCTATAGCGTTTGTGCCACCATCATCAAGAGGGATCTTGTGGTGAACCTGCCACCCAGAGGGGACCTTGCCTGTTGCAAGTTTCATCAAATCGTTAGGTTCAAACGTAGCCAGGGCATCTGGGTGGTCTGAAAGTGATTTAAGGAAGTTAGGGCGTACAGTATTGTTGAATTGTCCACGGAGAGCTAAATATTCAGCTCTGTCTCGGCGCATGTAGTTCAATTCGCTAACATTCATATCATCGAGCAAAACGTGTGCTTTTTTGTACTTGCCGAGATAACTTGTCAATTCATCCGCAGACCTTGGATTTCGGATAACCAGAAGTGAAGCCGCTGCAACCAGCATACCTGAAGTTGTTTCGTTCAATACCTGGTCATAGCCTTCAACAGCTTCGCCGCCAAGTTGTTCAGCCGTATGTCGAAATCCCTCCACATTTCCATTATAAAGCCCGCCAGCTGCGAGAAGACGACCAGCCGCTTTGGAATTAATGGTTTTTGTTGATTGGGCGTGCTGTGCTGGTGTCGTTGATCGAACGTAATACCCCGGGCGTTTCAACTGACGAGAGATGATATCGCGCAGACGGGTAAAGAGGGACAGGGGCAGGTCATTGCGTAGGTTGCCATTTGATATAACCCCCGGCCCGGCATTGCCGGTTATGTCTTTTCTAAGCAGAACGATCTTACCGTATCTGATGTCGTCAAGCGTATCGCGGTAAGCGAGCCAGGGGCGTTGATGGTGGAACTGGTGATACCGGCTGACAAACTGTGTATATCCCTGCGGTAAATTCCATTCCTGAATAATCCGGTTTGGCAGGGCGGTATCTTCGAGGTCATGTACCGCCGTGGCCGGATGTATGATGTGGGGAATATCCTCAAGGTATATGTCATCCAGTGACTTAGCCTGACAGTGATGCAGCATAATGTCCCTTTCTTGTCGAATTCATATGAGACATTATTGCGTATGGTATAAAACAATCAATCCTAAAGTGGATGGGCGTACGAGATCAGCAGTGACAGGGTAAAAGGAAAGTTACTTTGTTCATCAGCGTCCCATGAGCTGATGGTACCTTGCGTTAAGAGCTGCAAGGTCAGATTCGGTGAGGCCCGTGTAATAATCGGTTTTGTGCAAATGCGGATAACCGGCCGGAAATAATGATTCGTCGTCATCAAGGCAGATAAATGCTTTAACTCGATGTGAAAAGACAAAGTCCTCACACTCGGCAGCCCGCACACCAGTCTGTCCGTGTTTTAAATATACCGAACCGGTTGCACCTATGATTTTGTCTCTATAAGGCACCCGGAACAGAGATTTCAGATAACTTGTATTAGCGCACTCACGCCATGAGCTGGAGATAACAATCACCATGGCAGGGCAGTTATCCAGCAATTTCTCTAACAGTGGCATTCGCTCAAAGGTTTCATTTTTACACCTGTGGCAAACCCCATCGAAATCTAAGAAAAGCACGACATGCGAATCAGGGAGAGGGGCCCATAAACCAGCTGTTGTTTCTTCATGAACACATACTTCTTCATGATGAGGGTTTTTCTGGATCAAGAAAGAAGAGAGAATCTTAAATAAATTTCTTGCAGAAGAAGACAATATATTACTCCTGAGTCAGTGTGAAATATTTGTGGTGGTTTACCCAAGCCACTCGATGATCTTCTGTAATATCGGGTTGTATTTATTTAACAACAGGAGTCGGGTTTTGCTCCGGGACATTTTTAGCTATATGGCCATTGTATCGAGGAGGTTGCTGGGTCCATTGATAAAGCTCACCCATCCCGTTACGCTGCTGGATCCGGCGATTGTACTTTACCATGAAGTTAAATATGTACTTTGCACGTACCTTTGGGGTTTTGCTGTTGTAATCTGCAATCCCTTCAAACACATTGCCCTTGCGATCAACAATTTTTCTATAGAGCCACCATGTTCCAACCCAGAAACTTGCGCAAGCATCGTAAGCCAGAACCCGCCACGTTACCGTCGGGAAATGCTTTTTTATTTCAGGTAGATTGGATGAGTTGATCTGCATTGGGCCAATATCATAAGTGCCGTTAGTATTCCTGCTGAAAGTACCAACCTTACCGCCTTCATTGTCAAACAACGTAAAAACCAGTTCAGCATCAATTCCGAAGTAGCGGGCGGCATCCGTAATGCACTGAGTGTAAATCTCATCAGGAACGGGAATAGGTTTCACATCATCTGCTGGTGGTGTAAACACAACGATTTCTCCACTGAATCTACGTTTTATCTATTCTCCCATATATCTATCGACTTTCTTTCGGCTTTACCCGTTGATTTAAGCGTTTAAGCAAAATTCTGGAATTTTGGGGCGTGATAATATTAGTGCTCGATTTAAGGAGCGGAAATGAAAAAAATTATTAAGGCATCGGTATTACTTCTTTCATTAAGTACCGCCTTCACGATGAATGCCGAGCCGGTTAATACAATGGTACTGCCAGATGCAGCCCGGGATAAGCTCAAAGCCATTGGGCTTTCAATCGAGCACGTCGAACCCTCGCCAGTAAAAGATATTTTTACGGTGATTTCCAGGGAGGGGGTAAGTTACGTGAGCAAAGACGGAGATTACATTTTTACCGGAAGCTTATTCCACGTGAAAGGTAAAGATGTGGTAAACACCACTGAGCAGGCCATTTTAATGGGCGTCCGGGAATTCGCATCCAAAACAAAATCCATCGACTACAAATCACCAAACGAAAAATACCGGCTTGCTATCTTTACCGATATAACCTGTGGATACTGCCAAAAACTGCATCATGATCTGAAGTCTTATCTTGATGCCGGTATTTCGATTAAGTTTCTTGCATTCCCACGTGCAGGACTGAACTCGGTAGTAGCCGGGAACATGGCCAAAATCTGGTGTTCAGCAAAGCCAAACGAAGCTCTGGATGCAGCGATGAATCCGGTTTCAACTATCCCGGAAGGACGTCCTGATGAGGCTTGCTTAAACATTATCAAATCGCATTTCCAGGTGGCCTCAACAATCCCGCTGCAAGGTACTCCTACCATGGTGACACTAAGCGGCAAACCGCAGTTATTTACGGGGTGGCTGAGCCCGGAAAACCTGGTGACCCAAATGGGCGCTGCGCAAAAGTAACTTTTCCGACTGTAAGAGGTGTGTATGAAATCTACTTTACTGAGTACGTTAATGCTGGTTGCTGTAGGTGTACAGCCCGTTTTCGCTGCACAATGTCAGTACGGAGCCTGTGGAACGGAAAACGATCCCGGAATCGGATTTCTGATGTCATCGGTACAAATGGATAAAGGTGAACATCTAAAGGAACTCTCTGGTGTTGCGACCACAGGTGACACCATCTCTAAAAAGATGGAAAGCTACCTGGGAAATAAAAAGCTCAAGGTAAACACCGACAGTACCCGCAAGGGGCCGGGTAATACCACCATCAGGCCTACAGATGAGCTCGCCCCAACGAGGCAACTAAAAGTTATCCGGCCCGAACTGGTAAAAAATCCCGATTCGCAGCTCGTGGTAGCTTTCAATGAGCGCCTGGCCTGATTTATTGACTGAGAGCGTCCAGAAGGAAAAAAGATGTCGATACTCAGTAGCTTCGTCATCAGAGCAACGGGGATACCTGACAAAAAGTATCTCCGGGATCCCGTAATAAAACGTTGTTATAAACGTCTGAGTCGTAGGGTGCCTGCTCTAATGACGGGGTGGCTTCTGTGCATTCTGGGTTCAGGGTATGTCAGTATGGCACTGGAACAGCCTGATAGCACTGTATTACTCAGTCTGCTGCTGTTGTATGTTATGTCAGGCATTTTACTGATGCAGTTCCAGTATATGTATTCAGAGCGAAGCATAGGCTACAAGTTCTACCTGGAAGTGCTTATGAATGCAGCTGCCAGTACTCAACATAAAGAACAGTTACAGTATCTGTTCATTAATAAGCCCAATTCCATCACGATGGGCGATCTTTACCGACTTTATGATTTTAATGGGGGAGGGCGATAGCCACGTTAATGTGCGTGTCCAAAAGTCACTTTTGAACATTCTCTTCCCGCCGTCTGCTTTCAGTTCCAGGGGATCACTGCAACATAATTTCCGGAACGCAGCGGCGCATCAAATTTATCAGTAAAGGCGTCGATCATTGCTGAATAAGCAATGCTGTCTGACGGCACAGGTGCATTGCTTTGCATACTCACTTTCAGAACCTGCTTTGCTCCTTTCGCTGACGGGTATACCTCGACATCCAGCTGTCGCATATAGTGCATCTGCGACATCGTCTCAGTGCCTATTACCCCATCGACTGGCTTGTAGTCATAGTCAGTATGCAATTCGCCATGCTTGTCAGTTCTCGTTGTCTTTTTATCTACAACGTAGCCTGTCACCCCAGTAAGAAGCTGCTCGCTATACTGCATGTTCTCCTGTGAGCTGCTGATTCGGAACCTGAGCACATAATCTGGCTGGTGAGTGGAAATAATGACTCCTTTTTTTGCTAATCCATCAGCAAAACGGCCTGAAAACATTCTGGACTGAATACTTTCGTCCGGAGGGACTATCTGAAACCTTTTATTTGTAACAGGACGAGGCATTAGATCGTACGCATCTACCTGGTTTGCGAAATGATATCCGCATCCACTCAAAAGCATTGCGGTTGTGAGTATAAAGCCCTGCCTAATCATCCTTTAATCTCCAAAAAGCATTGTTTCACGAATAATTCCGATTTACCGGGCCAGTATAATCCATCGCAGGTTAATAACTAACAGGCTGAAAAGCATAAAGGTAGCTATGTCTAAAGAATTTTATTTAAAACCGATGGCCACGATTTTAATTTCTGCGGTTATTGCTACCGCTGCCTCGGCGTTAATCACGGCAACTTATTTTAAACCGAAGGTGCTCAGTGAGGAAGAAATTGGCAAAATTGCCGCTACTTACCTGGTAAAAAATCCCCATTATTTAGTGGAAGCAGGTAAGGCGCTGGAAAATCAGAACGTGAGTGCCTCAGTGGAACGAATAATTCCATATGCGCCAGCTCTGCTGGATACCAAGGAGACGCCAAACATCGGCCCTGATGACGCCGACGTCGCGGTAATCGAGTTCTTCGACTATCAGTGTATTTACTGCATGCGGGTTACACCTGTTGTTGAATCGGTAATGAATCAGAGCAAAGATGTAAAATTCTTCTTTAAAGAATTCCCGATTTTTGCCGGTTCAAAACCTGTATCTGCCATGGGGGCCGCTACGGGTCTGCACGTCTATCAGAATTTCGGTGCTGAAGCCTATCGTAAGTACCACAACAACCTGATGGCTGTGGCTCATACCTTCATGACCTCTCAACGCAAATTCGAACTCACTGACTTTAATACTGTGGTGGAAAAGTCAGGGTTTAACAGCACGTTTTCTGACAGGGAAAAAAACCGGTATGAAAACGTGATCTCCGGCAATATGCAGCTGGGCGAAGCGCTCGGGATCACCGGCACACCCGGTTTCATCATTATGAATATGAAAAAGCCGAATGCGGCGACTACCACATTTATCCCCGGGGCTATGGACGCAGCAACTTTGCAGGGCGCAATCGAAAAAGCTCGCGGGGCCTAAAGTTACTTTCACATTTGATGAGTACGGCCATGCCGGTCATGGCCGCTACGCTTTTACAACGAGTAATTCATCCCAGCGGGTCGTATATCTCGGTGATAGCATGGCCTGCTTCATACGAAAATCCTGTTGAATGCCTTCCCCCAGTAAAAACAGAGCTCCGCGCTTTTCTTTATTGAACCGGTCCATAACTTTCATCAGTGCCTGACTGCCAGGCCTGGCCGGGCGAGTATCAAACAGGCTGAGTTGCTCTGTGCCGTCAGTCATAGCGGAGAGCATTACCCCTGCTTTCGCATACGCTATCCCGGGTCTGTAAATGCGGTTCAGGATGGTCATGGCTGCATCAACCAGATCGCGGGTGTCCTGTGTAGCGGTAAGCGGCTCGATACCACAATTGCTGTAGCGGTTTTCACCTTGCGCATAATTGCTACTCTGAATGAAGACTGTGATTTGACGGGTCCACGAGCCATCCTTGCGCAGCTGCTCTGCCGCCCGGGCGGTAAAAAATGAAACTGCCTCATGTAGCTTGCCTATCTCATTAAGGCGCTGACCAAAACTTCTGGAAACGATAATCTGTTGCCTGACAGGAGGAGACTCGTGCAGCCGGAAACATGGTTCGCCATGCAGTTCCCGCCAGGTACGCTCGATTTCAACGCCAAAGCTTTTACGTAAAAAGCGAACGTCGCTATTATAAAAATCACCGGCAGTGATGATCCCGAAAGCCGACAGGCGTTCACTAATCTTTCGACCAATACCCCATATTTCTCTGGTACTGATCAGGCTCAGGAGCTTCCTGATCCTGGCCTGATCAGTCAAAACTACAACCCCGCCTGTAGCTGCCCATCGTTTGCTCGCATAGGTGCATAATTTAGCGAGGGTTTTGGTGCTTGAACAACCCACACCACAGGTAAGGGACAGATTATGAAGAAGTGTACTTCTGATCAACCGGCCGTAATCTTCATAATCTATTATCTTGTTCATGTTTTTCAATAACATGAAATTTTCATCTATGCTATATCGACTCGATTGAGGCGCGAAGCTTTCCAGCGTTTCATGGAAGCGATTTGAGTAGTCTTCATACAAAGTAAAGTTAGAGCTCCGGACTTCGATCCGGTGTTGCTGAATCAAATCCCTGCACTTAAAAATTGGGGTCCCACGCTTAATACCAACGCTTTTAGCCAGTTTATTCATTGCAATGACGGACGAATCGTTATTGCTGGCTATGATGAGCGGCTTTTTTGACAGCTTGGGATCCATCGCACACTCAAATGCCGCATAGGCTCCGTTAATATCAACGTGCATGTACATGGCTGAACTGATTCAGTGCAAAGGTGACGACGCCCCATATCTCAAGGGATTCAGGATTTACACGTATCGGCTTATAGGCTGGATTAGAAGGCATCAAAAGCAGCTCAGGATACGTGTGTAAGATCTTTACCGTAAACTCTCCATCCACCAGCGCAACGACGATAGAGCCGTGTCGTGCTGTTAAAGACCGATCCACAACCAGTATTGCTCCATCATTGATACCGGCATTGATCATACTGAGGCCCGCCGCCCTGACAAAGAAGGTTGAGGGGCGGTTGCGGACTACATATTCATGCAAATTTAATTCATTATCTTCATGCCCGGCGCACGGACTCATCACTCCACAGCTTAGTAAATCACTGAAAAAAGGTGCCATTTCGTAAGGCTTGTTGCTAATGTGCTCAAGGATAACAGACATAGCTACACTCGAATTCTTGTACTGTATGTATAAACAGTGTGCGCCGGGAGACCGGTAGAGATCAAGGGGTGAAAGTCCCCGACCATTGAAGGACCAGCAATCCACAAGGTCCCCGAGTCATGCGTTGCATACCGCGAGGTATGGGGCGAAGCGTTGACAG
>NZ_JBMKIA010000022.1:0-73165 GCF_049238215.1 Enterobacter cloacae complex sp. IR5441 | reverse complement strand
CGGCATTCTGGCTACACAATAACAAGGGAAGACTTACTCGTGGCTGCAACCCTACTAGCTCAAAATTTATTCACACATGGTTACGCTTTGGGGAAATTATGAGGGGATCTCTCAGCGCCGAGCGTGTTTTTTTATGTCGTTGCTCAGGCACACCTATTTTTCGGGCTGTGGTGCTTACACCGTGGCTCCTGTCAGATAATGGTGGTCCGGGCGGGGCAGCCTTCGGGCTGGCCGGTTTCCTTGAAGGCCGGTACTGCAAACCCCGTCCGGGCTACCACCCATGAGATTTGCAGCTCCGGTGGTGGCAATAACCGCTACTTCAAGGAGGTTGCTCTTATGGCTACGACCCTCACCCCGTCACACCCACAGTTTGTCTTTGTGTTTGCCGCCGTTCCTCGCGCAGACCGTAAACCCCGTATCTGTATGCTCCGCACAGTTGCCGGTGATGAACACGCCGCACGCCTTTCCCTCGTTCGCGATTACGTCCTCTCGTTTGCTGGCCGTCTGCCGGTTGCGGAGGTGCCCGCATGAGACACACCACCATTACCGCCCGTGACCTCGAATGCCTTGAGCACATGCGCAACGTCGGCCAGCTCGTCAATGAGCTGATGCAGGTACAGGACTGCGCCACCGTTCGTCGTGACGCTGCGCAGCAGTCGCAACTCACCTCCGTGATTTACCTTATGACCGCCCAGCTCGACGGCGTGGTAGAGCGCTGCAATCAGCGCTGGCTGACCGGGGAGGGCAACGTATGAAAAAGCCATTACCGCCCGTATTACGCGCCGCGCTGTATCGTCGCGCCGTGGCCTGTGCATGGCTGACGGTATGCAAGCGTCAGCGCCGCTACCCAAACCTCACCCTCGACGCGCTGGAAAGTGCGATTGCCGACGAGCTGGAGGGCTTCTACCTGCGCCAGCACGGCGAGGAAAAAGGCCGTCTGATTGCCTGTGCACTGCTGGAGGATTTAATGGAAGCCGGACCACTCAAGGCCGCGCCCTCACTGTCCTTTCTCGGGCTCGCAGTGATGGATGAACTCTGCGCCCGTCACATTCAATCGCCTGTTGTGCACTGAGGGAGAAAAAAAGATGAAAATGAACGTAACGGAAACCGTAAAACAGGCGTGCGGCCACTGGCCGAACATTCTCCCTGCACTGGGCGTGAAGGTGATTAAAAACCGCCATCAGTCCTGCCCAGTGTGCGGTGGCTCTGACCGTTTCCGCTTTGACGATAAAGAGGGGCGAGGCACATGGTTCTGCAACCAGTGCGGTGCGGGTGACGGGCTTAAGCTGGTCGAGAAAGTGTTCGGCGTGAACGCATCAGAGGCTGCCGGGAAGGTGAACGCCGTGACCGGCAACCTGCCGCCGGTTGCCCCGGAAATGATTGCGGCCGCAGAGGCTGAAACGGAGGCTGAACGCAAGGCGGCGGCCGCACTGGCCGTCAGGCTCATGGGGAAAACCCGCACGGCCAGCGGCAACGCCTATCTGACCCGCAAGGGCTTCCCCGACCGGGAATGTCCGGTACTGTCGGTCATGCAAAAAACCGGCGGCGTGACGTTCCGCGCCGGTGATGTGGTTGTCCCGCTGTATGACGATACCGGCGCACTGGTTAACCTTCAGCTTATCAGTTCTGGCGGTCTCAAACGCACCCTGAAAGGCGGGGCGGTAAAAGGAGCGTGCCATACCATCGAAGGGAAAAAACAGGTCGGAAAACGTCTGTGGATAGCGGAGGGCTATGCGACCGCGCTCACCGTGCATCACCTGACCGGTGAAACCGTCATGGTGGCGCTGTCGTCCGTGAACCTCCTTTCTCTGGCGAGCCTTGTCCGTCAGAAACACCCGGCCTGTCAGATTGTCCTCGCCGCCGACCGTGACCTTAACGGTGACGGCCAGAACAAAGCCGCTGCGGCCGCAGGAGCCTGTGAGGGCGTTGTTGCCCTGCCTCCGGTGTTCGGTGACTGGAATGATGCGTTTATGCAGCACGGCGGGGAGGTCACCCGAAAAGCGATTTATGATGCCATCCGGCCACCGGTACAAAGTCCGTTCGATACCATGAGCGAGGCGGAATTTACCGCCATGAGCGCCAGCGACAAGGCTCTGCGGGTGCATGAGCATTACGGAGAAGCGCTGGCGGTGGATGCGAACGGCCAGCTCCTGTCCCGTTATGAAGCAGGGATATGGAAAGTCGTTCAGCCGTCCAGTTTCGAACGCGACGTAGCCGGGCTTTTCCAGCGCCTGCGCGCCCCGTTCTCGTCGGGGAGAATCACCTCAGTGGTGGAGACGCTGAAGCTGATTATTCCTCAGCAGGCCGCACCGGCACGCCGTCTGATTGGCTTTCGCAACGGGGTACTCGATACCCAAAGCGGCATATTCAGCCCGCACCACAAATCGCACTGGCTGCGCACGCTGTGCGACGTGGATTTTACCCCGCCGGTGGAAGGTGAAATGCTGGAGACCCATGCCCCGAATTTCTGGCGCTGGCTCGACCGTGCTGCCGGTAGCAGACCAGAAAAACGCGATGTAATTCTGGCCGCGCTGTTTATGGTGCTGGCGAACCGCTACGACTGGCAGCTCTTTCTCGAAGTCACCGGTCCCGGCGGGAGCGGGAAAAGTATTCTGGCCGAAATTGCGACCCTGCTTGCCGGAGAGGATAACGCCACGTCGGCCGATATCGACACGCTGGAAGACCCGCGCAAGCGTGCCTCCCTGATTGGCTTCTCGCTGATACGTCTGCCTGACCAGGAAAAATGGAGCGGTGACGGGGCAGGACTTAAGGCCATCACCGGCGGCGATGCGGTCTCGGTTGACCCGAAATACCAGAACCCTTATTCAACGCATATTCCGGCGGTCATTCTGGCCGTGAACAATAATCCGATGCGCTTCACCGACCGCAGCGGAGGCGTCTCCCGTCGACGGGTGATTATTCATTTCCCGGAGCAGATTGCCCCGGAAGAACGCGACCCGCAGCTCAGGGATAAAATTGCGCGCGAGCTGGCAGTTATTGTGCGCCAGCTTATGCAGCGGTTCAGCGACCCGATGACGGCGCGAGCACTGCTCCAGTCGCAGCAGAATTCCGACGAGGCACTGAGCATCAAGCGCGATGCTGACCCGACGTTTGATTTTTGCGGCTATCTGGAGGCGCTGCCGCAGACCAACGGGATGTTTATGGGGAATGCCAGTATCATCCCGCGTAATTACCGTAAATATCTCTATCACGCGTATCTGGCCTATATGGAGGCCAACGGCTACAGGAATGTGCTCAGCCTGAAAATGTTCGGGCTGGGGCTGCCCATGATGCTGAAAGAGTACGGGATGAATTATGAGAAGCGGCACACAAAGCAAGGTATGCAGACCAACCTGTCGCTGAAAGAAGAAAGCTACGGCGACTGGCTGCCGAAGTGCGACGAACCCACCGCGACTTAACCTGTCTCAGACCGGCAACCGCCGGTCTTTTTGTATCTGCCCCTCCCTCAAGGGTGAACAATCCACTGTTCACCCTTCACCGTATATTCACCCTGTATCACTATGAAAGTATTAATAAAAAACCAAAGGTGAACAGTGTGAACAGTTAAACCCAAAAAAACTTTTTACCCCCCTCATCACCATCGTATTGCGGTGATGGTCGCCGGAAACTGGCCAGAAACGCGCTGAGGTGAAGAGTTGACTGTTCACTCTTCACCAACCGTTCACCATCTATCACTATGATATTAAAAAGAAAAACAAGGAGGTGAACAGTGTGAACAGTTAAATGCAAAAAAACTTTTTTTGCGTATGATGTTGCTATGCAACTTCATGAGAAGATTTAAGCAGTGGACAAGACCAGAGATTTCATTCTAGAAGGACTCTCCCGCTTTGACTTGGCTGATTTGCCTGGTCGACCTTATGACTGCGCTTTTGACCTCTTGGCTGCAACGCCATCGAGAAAAAGGCTGATTATGATGGGCTTTAATGGCTCGTTAGCTGATTCATGCATGACTAACCGCCAGTCTATTCTGCAAGATTATGAACATCCTTTTATTTCAGGTATTCAAGAAGGGATACAAGGAAAATGGGGGATCACTCATCTTGCTAAAAGACTCCAGCAAATACCTTCTTGCCTCGGTTATAGCTGGGAAGATGTTATTTATACCAACGCATTAATGATGTGTTCTCAGAATGCTGCAACCCTGAAAAAAGAAGCAGCTCGTCACGAGATGACAATGAATGAAATCGAAGCAAACTCAATGGCATTTTTTGAGCATGTAACAGCCCATTTGAGCGAACCAGATTTGATCGTTGCATATAGCAACAGTCTCCAGTCACTCTCAGCCGCGAGTTTGTTGCTAAAGCACTTTGGCGATGCAACTACTCTCAAATTTTCTCAGCCGAAAGGCTACCACACTACTTTCGCATTTATGGCCAATCTTAACAGTAGAAATATTCCGGTTATCTGCGTGCGACACATGTCACGATTTAAACCTGAAGAGAGTTATATCAGGGCGGCTGTCAAATTAATGGGTTGTTAAGTTTTGTTCTGGTAAGGATCCGCATGACGGAACCTAACCGGTAAGAATAACTATCCATAAAAGGTATATGCTTCAACTCGTTATCCATACAATGGCAACAAAACGGCTGGGGGCACAAAAAGGGGCATATTTTTGAGTTAGCAATATTAAATTCTTTTGTATCAATTGTTTATATTGTGTTTTGAGTCCGGCCTTCGCATCGCCATCAGTTCCCCCTTATCCTGCATATACATCGCCCTCCGCTCCCGCATCGGCGCAATCAGTTCCTGCAGGCACGCCTCCAGCTCGTTCTTGCACGCCCGGTCGCCCAGCCCGCCCGCCTGATAGTACGCCTTCATCGCCGCCACTTTCTCCTTGTCCGGATGAAACGCGTCGAGGTACGTAAACACCACGTTCCCCTCAATCTGCCCCGGGTCGCTCACCTTCAGGTGGTTCGGATCGGTGTACATGGCGCTCACCGCACGGTGAATCGTCTCTTCGCTGGCCGAAAGGTGCAGCGTGTTCCCCAGCGATTTCGACATCTTGGCACCGCCGTCGATTCCGGGCAGGCGGCTGGTGTCGCTCAGCATAGCCTTGCAGTGGCGCAGCACCGGGGCGGGCAGCAGGCTATTCATCTTGTGCACAATCTCGTTGGTCTGCTCAATCATCGGCAACTGGTCGTCGCCGACGGGCACGCACTCGGCCTTAAACGCGGTGATGTCCGCCGCCTGGCTGATGGGGTAGGCCATAAACCCGACCGGCAGCGAGCGGGCAAAGCCTTTCTGCACAATCTCGTTTTTCACCGTCGGGTTACGCTCCACGCGGGCGACGGTGACGATGTTCATATACAGCATCGTCAGCTCTGCAAGGGCGGGCAGGGCGGATTGCAGGCAAATCGTGGTCTGGTTCGGGTCGATGCCCGCGGCGAGGTAGTCGGCCAGCACTTCGGGGATGTTGTCGCGAATTTTTTGCGGGTTGCTGCCGTTGTCGGTTAGCCCCTGAAGGTCAGCAATCAGCACAAACTGGTTGTGCGTCTGCTGAAGCGCCACGCGCTGGCGCAGCGATCCGACGAAATGACCGAGGTGAAGCGGGCCGGTTGGGCGATCGCCGGTGAGGATGGTTGGTGCGTTCATAAAGACTCCTTAATGTGCAATTGCCGAAAGGGGTCCTGGATGTGTGAAAGCCGCCTTTCGGCGGCTCTCTGAAAATGGGGAAAACAACTCCGGGCCGCCTTTAAGAAGGCAGCCACCAGCGTTTAATGGTGAGTACGGCGGAGCGTGTGTTCATCGAATCAACCTATCATGCAAAAACGCAGGGGTAAAGCGGCTCAGGCGCCGAGGCTTGAGGCGCGCACCTTCAGCCTGCCCGCCAGCGTCACGTGCGTGGCGGCATCTTCCTGATTGCACAGGTACTCCACCGCCAGCCGTCCCAGCTCGCTGTAAGGCAACTGGATGCTGGTCAGCGGCGGGGTGAGCTGCTCGGAAATCTTCTGGTCGTCGTAGCCCGCCAGCAGCATATCCTGCGGAATGCGCACGCCGTTCACCGCCAGCGCCTGGTAGCAGCCGATCGCCAGCCGTTCGCTGGCGCAGAAGATGGCGTCCGGGCGCTCGGCCAGTTCCAGCAGCGAAGCTGTCGCGGTAAAGGACTCGCTGAACTGCCAGTTGGTCTGGCGCACCAGACCGTCGTCGCACGCCAGTCCGGCCTGCTGTAATGCCGCCTGGTAGCCCGCCAGACGCTGGCGCGAGGCCTCCATCCAGCTCTCGCCGGTGATGTGGGCGATGCGCGTGGCGCCGCAGGCGATGAGGTGTCTGGTAACCTGGAACGCGTTGGCGTAGTCGTCCGGAATAAACGACGGCAGCAGCGGCGAGCCGGGGTCGCGCTGGTTGAGCAGCACCAGCGGGATGCGGGTGCAGTCCTGGAGTGCCGTCATATCGACGACGTTCGTGACCGGAGAGGCAAGGATAATCCCGATGCAGTTGCGCTTGTCCAGCTGGCGGATGATGTTCAGGGCCAGCTCCACGTCGTCGCCGTAGTCGTAGACGGTGAGCAGGGTCTCGTTGCGCCACGCCGCTTCCCGCGCCTGGCTGATGGCGTCGATAAACGGGTCGAAGCTCTGCATGGAGCTGACCAGCAGGGCGATCTCTTCCTGGTTGCGCGGGGCGTGAACGGCGGGGAGGCGGTCGTAGCCGAGCTCGGTAGCCACATTAATCACCCGCTGGCGGGTATCGTCGCTGAGCTTGATGTTGCGGGACTGGTTAAGCACCAGCGATACCGTCGCCTGCGACACCCCTGCCGCCCGCGCAATATCGTTCATCGTCACTTTTGTTTTTCGCTTCATCCGTCCTCTCCCTTTCGCGATTTCGCATCATACCCTAACCGCACGCTTTAGCGCCGTCGATCACGTTTCTCATCCATCGAAGCGTGAACTTTGTGAGAGGCGTCGCTTTTCTGAGCGCCACGATTTGCGCATTTATTCTGCAACTAATATTTATTAGCTAAATATTATCAGCAAGAGGATGCGTAATGAAAGAGCAGTGGAGCAGGGAGCAGGCACAGGCGTGGTATCAGCAAAAAGGCTGGCTGTGCGGGTTTAACTATCTGCCGTCGACGGCAGTGAACTGGACCGACATCTGGCAGGAAGAGACCTTCGATGCCGCCACCATCGAGCGCGAGCTGGGCTGGGCGGCGGAGGCGGGCTATAACACCCTGCGCATCAACCTGCCGTTTATCGTCTGGGAGCACGACCGCGACTGGCTGATGGCGCGCATCGACCGCTTTTTGACGATTGCCGACGGTCACGGGTTCAGCACCATGCTGACCCTGATGGACGACTGCGGGTTCTCCGGCGACGAGCCGTACCTCGGCCCGCAAAAGCCGCCCGTACCGGGCAAGCACAACAGCCAGGCGGCAGCGAGCCCGGGACGCGATAAGGTGTGCGATCGCGACTGCTGGCCACAGATTGAGCGCTATATCCGCGACGTTGTGCGCCAGTTCCGCGAGGATAAGCGCGTATTGCTCTGGGATCTGTATAACGAGCCGGGCAACCGCGGCATTTTCTCGACCGGCACGGAGGAGGTGTTGTACGACGAGAAGCTGGAAACCTGCGCGCACGAGTTGATGAAGCAGGCGTTCCGCTGGGTGCGTGAGGAAGACCCGACCCAGCCGCTCACCATCTGCGCGTGGCGTCTGCCGGCGGAAGAAGAGGGCGAGACGTTTTACCAGCACCCGCTGGACCAGACCGCGCTGGCGCTGTCAGATGTGGTGAGCTACCACGCCTATACCAATACCGGGCGCATGACGGCGATTATCCAGCAGCTTCAGGCGCTGGGCCGCCCAATCTTCTGCACCGAATGGCTGGCGCGTCACGTGGGCGGCACCATCGAAGAGCAGCTCCCGCTGATGTACATGGCGAAGGTCGCGCCGTATCAGTGGGGGCTGGTGCGCGGTAAAACCCAGACCTGGCTGCCGTGGCCGGTAGTGATGAAGGAGTCCACGGACTACTGCCGCCTGTGGTTCCACGACGTGTTTGAGGAGAACGGTATCCCGTTCTCACGCGCTGAAATCGCGCTGATGAAGAAGCTGCGCAAAATCGCCCCGAATCCGCAGGGCTAATAATAATGACCCGGCGCGCTGTCGCCGGGCAACCAGGTACGCACTATGGCAATGACAATGAAAATACCGTCTCGCGAGTTGTGGTCTTACTTTGGCTATGGTTTAGGTCAGTGTTTTAGCTTTGGTTTAGTGGGTTCGTTTATTAACTATTTTTACACCGACGTGCTGGGGATCTCGGCGCTGGCGGCAAGTACCATCTTCCTGATTGCCCGCGCGTGGGATGCGGTTCACGATCCGCTGTTTGCCAGCATTATGGACACCATTAACAGCCGGTTCGGCAAGTTTCGCCACTTTTTACTGATTGCGCCGCTGCTGATCACCGGCGTCACCCTGCTGGCGTTCTATAAAATCGAAGCGGACATGACCACCAAAATCCTCTACGCCGGGGTGACGTATATCCTGTGGGGGACGCTGTACGCCATCTCCGATATCCCGTTCTGGTCGATGTCGTCGGTGATGACCAACGACTCCGGACAGCGCACCCGCGCGGTAACGGCGGCGATGCTCGGGGTAAACGCCGGAATCGCCTGCGCCAGCATCTTCTTCCCGAAGCTGGCGGCGTTCTTTGCCCAGTACAGCAACGATAAAGGCTACTTTATGGCGGCGCTGGTGATGATGCTGGTGGGCCTGCCACTGATGCTCAACGGCTTTATGCAGATCAAAGAGCGCGTGCCGCCGAGCCCGGAAAAGGTGACGATGCGCGACACCTTCCACAACCTGCGCCAGAACAAGCCGCTGTTTATCGTCCTGCTGTCGTTCTTTTTCTGCGTGTTCCATAACGTGGCGGGCGGTCTCTATATCTACTTCTTTATCAACAATATGGGCGACGGCAGCCTGCAAATGGCAATTGGCGTGATGGGAATAGTGGCGGCGGTGCTGTGCCTGGTCGCCCCGCTGCTGACCCGCCGGATGCAGAAGCGGAAGCTGTTTATGATCCTTTGCGGGCTGGACGTGGCGGTGCGCGTGGTGATGTGGTTCACGGGCTATCAGCACACGGCGTTGCTGTTTATCCTGCTCGGCCTGAGCACGCTGTTCGTGATGATGACCAATATCCTCACCTCGTCGATGATCGCCGACACCATCGAGTACGCGGAGTATCACACCCACAAGCGCTGCGCGGCGATCACCTTCTCCGGGCAGACCTTTACCGGCAAGATGTCGGTGGCGGTGGGTGGCGGATTAATCGGCGTGTTTCTGACGATGATCGACTATGTGCCGCAGGCACAGTCACAGAGCGACAGAGTGCTGGCGGGGCTGTTCTTCGGGATTTGTTTGTTACCGGCGATAGGCTCGCTGATCCGAATGGGGTTTATGTCGCGCTTTACCTTTACCGAAGAGAAGCATGCGGAGATTTGTCGGCTGCTGGCGGAGCGGAATGCGTCTGCGAAAGCGCCGGGTGGCGGCTGCGCCTTACCCGGCCTACAGGACCAGCCCTTGTAGGCCTGATAAGCGAAGCGCCATCAGGCTTCGCGTAATGACTTACAGCGACTTCACAAACGCCAGCAGATCTTCGTTGAGCTGGTCCTGGTGGGTCAGCGCGAAGCCGTGCGGCGCGTTGTCGTACACTTTCAGCGTGGCGTTTTTGATCATCTCTGCCGCCAGCTTGCCGGTCGTTTCAAACGGCACGATCTGGTCGTTGCTGCCGTGGATCACCAGCGTCGGCACGTCGATTTTCGCCATATCCGGGCGGAAGTCGGTTTCGGCGAAGGCGGTTACGCAGTCGATGGTGCCCTTCAGGGACGCCAGCAGGGCGATGTTCAGCGTCTGCGTCAGTGCACCGGCAGAAACGGTCTGCCCGGCGTTGGTGCCGTAGAATGGGGTGGCGAAATCGCTGATGAACTGAGCGCGATCTTTACGCAGTCCGTCGCGAATCCCGCTGAACACGCTCTGATCGACCCCTTCCGGGTAGCTTTCGGATTTGCCGAAAATGGGCGTTACCGCGCCCAGCAGGGCAAGACCGGCCACGCGTTCGCTGCCGTAGTTGTTGATGTAGCGCGTCACGTCGCCGCCGCCCATGGAGAAGCCCACCAGCGTCACGTCGCGCAGATCCAGCGTGGTGATCAGGTCGTTAATGTCGGATGCAAAGGTATCGTAGTCATAGCCGTTCCACGGCTGATCTGAACGTCCAAACCCGCGACGGTCAAAGGCGATGGTGCGGTAGCCGCGCTCGGCCAGGAAGTTCAGCTGGCTGTCCCACATGTCCCCGTCCAGCGGCCAGCCGTGGCTGAAAAGAACCGGTTTGCCCGCGCCGCAGTCTTTGTAATAAATCTGCGTACCATCTTTTGCCTTAAACGTTGCCATAGTGTGTTCCTCTACAGGTGATTGTTATGTTCAGACCGGCGCGACCAGATAACGAATTGCCGGTGATGTTGTGCCCTGATGAAAAGCCAGAACGCGGCTCTGCAACAGGAGGTCATTCATGGTGTGGCGCTCCTGCTGGCGCAGATGCTCGATCCAGGAACCCATCAGGAAGGTCTCGATAAACAGACCCGGACGTTCAATATCTTCGTACACCGCCCAGCTCATCGCCCCGGCGCGGCGGCGCACCCGGCGTAGCTCGTGCACGGCCTGCAAAAACGCTTTCGCGTTCTGCGGGTCGATGATGTACTCATGCGAGACCAGCACCGGGCCACGCTCGTTCGGGAGTTCAATCTCCACCCCGTCCAGCGGCTGCCCGCTCAGGTCGAGATTTAAATCCGGATCTTTCTCCAGCTTCCAGCGGAACACCGTCATGCTCGCCAGCACCATCCCCAGCGTGGCGACAACCAGCGAAGCCGGAGTGCCGAACTGCGAGGCGATCTGGCCCCAGACGGCGCTGCCTGCGGTCATCGAACCGAAAAAGACCGTCAGATACACCGCCAGCGCCCGGGCTTTTACCCAGCGTGCGGCGCTGCGCTGCGCGCCAAGGTTGAGGGTGGAGAGCACCGCAATCCACGCGAAGCCGGTAAAGAACTCAAACAAGTTTAGCAGCCAAAAGTGACGTACAAATGCCAGCGCCAGCATGGTGATCGCAAACGTCAGGCTGGCGGCCACCATCAGCCGATCGGCGTTCAGCCGCTGGCGCAGACGCGGCAGCAGGATGGCCCCGGCAATGGCGCCAAGGCCGATACACGCCAGCATCACGCCGTAGCCCGCCGGGCCTAAGCCCAGCTCGCGGCGCGCCACCAGCGGCAGCAATGCCCAGCCCGCGCTGCCGAAAACAAAAAAGGCCACGGTGCGCACCAGCACGTTGCGCAGCACCGGCGCGGCGTGCACGTAGCGAATCCCGGAGCGCACCGCAGAGAAGAAGTGCTCCGGTGGCAAACGCTGCACGGACGGTGCCGGACGCCAGCGCCACAGCACCCACGCCACGCCCATCACGGACAGCGCGTTCAGGGCAAACACCATCCACGGCCCGGCAAGCGACAGCAGAAAACCGCCCAGCGCAGGGCCAATTGCCCGGCTGATATTGACCCCGAGCGAGTTAAGCGCCACGGCGGAACCCAGCTCGGGCTTGCTCACCAGGTCAGGGACAATCGCCTGAAACGGCGGCGAACTCATGGCCGCACCCACGCTCAGCAGAAACGTCGCCGCCAGCAGAACGGTGGGGGTGACGTGTCCGGTAAAAGAGAGCAGCGTCAGCCCGGCGGCGGCAATGAACACCCACAGCTGGGAGAAGAGCAGGTATTTACGTCGATCAACGATGTCCGCCATCACCCCGGACGGCAGGGCGAAAAGGAACATCGGCAGGCTGCTCGCCGCCTGCACCAGCGCGATATCCAGCGGATCGGCGCTGAGCGTCAGCATGCTCCAGTTGATACCGACGTCGCTCATCCATGAGCCGACGTTAGAGACCACCGTGGCGATCCACAGCATGCGGAACACCGGCTGGCTCAGCGGCTGCCAGGGTGAAACCGCGGGGGCGGGCGTCGTCTCGACGTGTGCGTCGCGAACGTCGTTTACCTGGGTCATGCGAACCTCTCCGTTGTTTTACGCTGCACTCGCCACTGGCCCGGCCCGGTAAGGGCGAGGGTGGTGAAGATAATCAGCAGCAGCCAGCCAAACTGCCCCTCGGCAATCGACCAGTTCGGGTGGACCGCCAGCATCGCCACCAGCAGCACGGCGATAATCGGCAGGCACGCCAGGCGGGTGTAAACCCCCGCAATGATAAACAGCGGGCAGATCACCTCGGCGACGATCGCCGGGATCAGACTGGCATACGGCCCAAAACCAAACGGATCTTCGATGCGCGTCAGCTCTTCGCTGAAGTGCAGCACCTTCGGCAGGCCGTGCACGTAAAGCAGCAGCAGACTGCCGGTCAGGCGCAGAAAGAACAGCCCCGGATCGATCCGGGGCGAAGCGTCATTTTGTTTCATCAGAATGCAAAGCAGCTGCAACCCAGCGCACCCCAGAAAGCGTTATCGTCGGATACCGGCATCTCTGACGTGCGGGCAAAGTCATGCTGGTGGTTGTGAACCCCGCACGGGCCGCTACAGTGGTGAGCCACACGCATACCCACGCGTGCGGCCTGCGGCGGCGCGCTGCGGTAGTGGCCCGGCACCTTCACCACCGGGGACCACTCGGGCAGGACCGGAATGGCGGGCGGCGCGAGTGGGCCAAAAGCGCCTGCGGCATAGACGATATCGCCGTTCACCACGGTGAGGACGGACTCAATGCCCTTGATCTCCTCCTCCGGCACGCGGAAGTAATCTTTGCTGAGCACCGCCAGATCCGCGAGCTGGCCCGCTTTGATCTGCCCCTTCTGGTTCTGCTCGCTGGAGAACCACGCGCTGCCCTGGGTCCAGAGCATCAGGGCGGTATCGCGATCCAGACGGGCGCTGTGATCGTACATCTGCATCCCGCCAACGGTGCGGCCGGAGACCAGCCAGTAGAGCGCGGTCCATGGGTTATAGCTCGCCACGCGGGTGGCGTCGGTACCTAATCCTACCGGCACGCCGGTCTCAAGCATTTTTGCCACCGGCGGTGTGTGGCGGGTGGCTTCGATGCCGTAACGCTCGGCGAAGTATTCCCCCTGGAAGGCCATGCGGTGCTGCACGGCAATACCGCCGCCGAGTGCTTTGATGCGGTCAATGTTGGCCTGCGACACGGTTTCGGCGTGGTCGAAGAACCAGTGCAGCCCGTTGAACGGAATGTCACGGTTCACCTTCTCGAACACGTCCAGCATGCGGCTGATGGATTCGTTGTAAGTGGCGTGCAGGCGGAACGGCCAGCGGTGCTCCACCAGATGGCGCACTACGCGCTCCAGCTCGTCCTCCATGCCCGGTGCGAGATCCGGGCGCGGCTCGAGGAAGTCTTCAAAATCGGCGGCGGAGAAGACCAGCATCTCGCCCGCGCCGTTGTGGCGGAAGAAATCGCTGCCCTGGCCCGGCGTCAGCATGTCGGTCCATTTTTCAAAGTCTTCCAGCTCGTGGCCCGGACGCTGGGTAAACAGGTTGTAGGCGATGCGGATGGTCATCTGCTTTTTCTCGTGCAGCTCGGCAATCACCTCGTAATCTTCCGGGTAGTTCTGGAAGCCGCCGCCCGCGTCGATGGCGCTGGTCAGCCCCAGACGGTTCAGCTCGCGCATGAACTGGCGCGTGGAGTTAATCTGCTGCTCCAGCGGCAGCTTCGGCCCTTTCGCCAGCGTGGCGTACAAAATCATGGCGTTCGGACGGGCAATAAGCATTCCGGTCGGGTTGCCGTTGGCGTCGCGCTGGATCTCCCCGCCCGGCGGGTTTGGCGTGTCTTTGGTGTAGCCGACCACCTTCAGCGCGGCGCGGTTGAGCAGGGCGCGGTCGTACAGGTGGAGGATAAACACCGGGGTGTCAGGCGCGGCGTCGTTAATTTCGTCCAGGGTCGGCATGCGGCGCTCGGCGAACTGGAACTCGCTCCAGCCGCCCACCACGCGCACCCACTGGGGCGACGGCGTGCGCAGGGCCTGCTCTTTTAGCATCCGCAGGGCGTCGGCCAGGGACGGCACGCCTTCCCAGCGCAGCTCGAGGTTGTAGTTCAGCCCGCCGCGGATCAGATGCAGGTGCGAGTCGTTCAGGCCGGGGATGGCGGTGTGGCCTTTTAAGTCGACCACCTTAGTGCCGTCGCAGTGGTGTTGCATCACCTCGGCGACGGTACCCACTTCCAGAAATTTTCCGTCGCGCACGGCAACGGCTTCCGCGACAGGATTCTCGCGATCGACGGTATGAAACTGGCCGTTAACCAGAATGAGATCGGCTTTACCGAGGGTAACCATAATAGCTCCAGACTAAGAGGGGAATGGTCAGGATTATGGGAACCGGTTTCGGCAAAGATCCAGTTATACAATAGGATAGGTATACCAAAGTATAACTATACCTAAGGTTAACTATACGAAGAGATAATTACACCACAGCGCTGTGGGTCATAGGATGAACGCGATTTTATCGGCGTGCTGTTCGCGGCGATTTTAACCTTTAACCTCACTGGATAATCTTATGACCACTTCTAAGCTCGAAGTCTTAACCCCTGCCAACTGTCAGATCATCTTCATCGATCACCAGCCACAGATGGCGTTCGGCGTGCAGTCTATCGACCGCCAGGTGCTGAAAAACAACACCGTGGCGCTGGCGAAAGCGGCTAAGGTGTTCAACATCCCAACCATCATCACCACCGTTGAGACCGAAAGCTTCTCCGGCAATACCTATCCGGAGCTGCTGGACGTGTTCCCGGGCCAGGACATTCTGGAGCGTACCTCCATGAACTCCTGGGACGACCAGAAGGTGCGCGACGCGCTGAAGGCCAACGGCAAGAAGAAGGTGGTTGTCGCTGGCCTGTGGACCGAAGTGTGCAATAACAGCTTTGCCCTGTGCGCGATGCTGGAAGGCGACTACGAAATTTATATGGTGGCAGACGCCTCCGGCGGCACCTCCAAAGAAGCCCACGACTTCGCGATGCAGCGCATGATCCAGGCGGGCGTGATCCCGGTGACCTGGCAGCAGGTGATGCTGGAGTGGCAGCGTGACTGGGCGCGCAAAGAGACCTACACCGCGGTGATGGATATCGTGCGCGAGCACTCCGGCGCCTACGGAATGGGTGTGGATTACGCCTACACCATGGTGCACAAAGCGCCGTCTCGTCAGAAGAGCGAGCACCGCACCTTAGCGCCGGTTCCGGCACGCTAAGTCCCGCTGGCGGGCTGGTCCCTCATCCGGCTCGCCGCTGCCTTTTTCTCTGGAGTTCACAATGAGTACAGGGTTGATATCCCTCGCGGCAGGCGTGTTGATTGGTCTGATGTATGCCGTGCTGAAGGTGCGTTCCCCCGCGCCGCCCGCGCTGGCGCTGATTGGCCTGCTGGGGATGCTGGCGGGGGAACAGGCGATGCGTCATCTTTTATCCCGCGACAATCCCGCGGGCGTGCAGGTGACGGTTCCCCACGTTCAGCACCTGTCCGGAGCGTCATCATGAAGGCCTGGATTATTTCGCTGGTGTGCGGGGTCGCGGCTGGGGTACTTTACGCCCTGCTCGACGTGCATTCCCCGGCGCCGCCGGTCGTCGCGCTGCTTGGCCTGTTCGGCATGCTGGTGGGTGAACAGCTAATCCCCATCGGACGGCGTCTGGTGAGCCGCGAACCGTTGACCCTGGCCTGGTTTCGTCATGAATGCGTACCGAAGATCAGCGGTACCGCGCCCCCAGCGCCCGCGAAGGAAAGCCGCGACGCGTAACGATTTGTTTGAGGAAAGACAGCATGACGCTGCCGTGGCGCATTGCCATCATTGATGACGAACGCTCTGTTCGCAGCGGGCTCAGTAACCTGCTGCAATCGGAAGGGTATGCTACCGATACCTTCGATTCGGCAGAGGTGTTTTTGAGCCACCCTCTCGCCCTGTCCGGCGCGTCGCTGGTGATCACCGACATCAAGCTACGCGGCATGAACGGCATCGAGCTGTTTGAGAAGCTGCGGTTGCTGGCCACGCCGCCACCGCCAATACTGTTTATCTCCGGTCATGCTGATGAAAATATGCAGCGGTATGCACTCAGTCTGGGCGCCGCTGCATTTTTGCGTAAGCCGATTAACATCGATATTCTGCTGGATCATATTCAGCGGGAGCTGGCCCGCCGACAATAAGGATCGCGGATGAACGAACATACGTCGCCTGCATTTTGGCCCGCCCGGGGAAGTCTCCATGAAGGGCGGGCTTTTGTTCTGAAAGAGGATGTCATTTTTACCGTGCTGGCGCAGGAGGGCGGCATCTCCTGGATGAACGGGCGACATCCCCAGTCCGGCGGTTCGTTTATTATTGCCACCGCGGTCAGCGATGAAGAAGAGGAGCGGGCAACGCGGCTGCTGAAAAACGAGTTTGCCCTGCGCGACCGGCTTCATGACGGCTGGGCTATCCGGCCCGTCGCTTCAACCCAGTACCGCGGACGTTTTGCGCTGGTCTACGCGCCGTTCTGCTTTGAACTGCTGGCGTGCCGGGCAGGTAAGGCGATTTCCGGGATCGCCCGCTTTATCGAAATGGCGATCCGCATCTGCGGTCCCCTGCGCCAGATGCATCTGCACAACCTGATCCACGGCGATATCAAACCCGGGGCGTTCTTCGTTCATCACGACGCCACCTGCCGTCTTTGCAGCTTCGGTCTTTCCTGCGGCACCTCCGACGCGTTCTCCCAGTCCCGGCTTGCCGCGTCTGGCGGCACGCCCGCCTACATGTCACCGGAACACACCACGCGTACCCGGCGCGCCGTCGACAGCCGGAGCGATCTCTACAGTCTGGGTATCGTGCTTTATGAACTTCTGACCGGGCGATTGCCGTTTGAACTGAGCGCTGATGACCAGACCAACTGGGCGCATTACCACATTGCCTCTGAGCCGCTTGCGCCGGGGCGGGTGCGCCCGGACGTACCCGGCATGCTGTCGACCATTATCCTTAAGCTGCTGGAGAAGAATCCGGAGAATCGCTATCAGACCGTCGACGGGCTGATTGCCGACCTCAGGCGCTGCCAGGCGACGCTGACCGCCGAAGGTGAGATCGTCGACTTTATTCCCGGCCAGCAGGATCGCTCTCCGGCGATCCATCTTGCCGATTCGCTTTTCTCTGCGCATCCGCAGGCCAGCGACGTCATCGCCGCGTTTGAGCGGGTCAGCCAGAGCGGTGCGCCGGAACTGGTGACTATTGGGGGGCCTTCGGGGATCGGCAAATCTTCCGTGATCGCCACCACGCTGAAATCGCTGCAACAGCGCAAGGTGCTGCTGGCGGTGGGCAAGGTCGATCAATATTCTCCCACGCTGCCCTACGGCGTGCTGAGTTCGGCGTTTCGGACGCTCACGCTGCATCTGCTCGGGCTGCCAGCCGGGGAGGTAGCGACGTGGAAAATCCGCCTGTCGCGGGCGCTGGAAGGCTTCGAGGAGCTGGCCGTTAGCCTGGTGCCGGAGCTGAATTTACTCCTTGAGAACAAACCGCGTTTCTCTGCGGATACCTTTTCCATCGACGCGCGGGCGCGCTTCAGCCATATGGTGCTGGCGCTGGTGAAAACCTTCGCCACCCAGGGCGCGCCGCTGGTGCTGCTGCTGGATAATGTGCAGTGGATCGACGCCGCCAGCCTGCAAACGCTCGATCACCTGCTGCGCGCCTGCGGCGCCATCCCGCTGCTGGTGGTGGTGGCGCACCGCGATCTCAGTTCGCTTTCTGAGCCCACCTTGCAGACCGCGCTGGCGAACCTGCCGGAGGCGGCGCAACACGCCACGACGATCGTGCCGCAGCCGCTGTCGGTGAAGGCCGTGGCGCGCTGGCTCGGGGGGATTTTTCATACCCGCAGTACCGGTACCGCCGATCTTGCCACGCTGATCCATGAAAAAACCGGCGGCAACCCGCTGTTCGTGCAGGAATTTTTCCGCCGCATCGTCGATGACGGACTGGTGGTGCACAACAAATATCAGGGGAAATGGCATTACGATCTCCAGGCCATCCGCGCCCGGCACTACACCGAGAACGTGGTGACGCTGGTGCTTGAACAGCTCAAGGAGATGCCCGACGAGACGCGCCGCCTGCTGGGCAGCATCGCCTGCCTCGGCTGCACGGGCGAGCTGGAGATGCTGTGCCGCGTGGTGGGGCGGTCGGCGGCGGAAATCCGCTACGCGCTTCATCCGGCGGTGACCGCTCAGCTGATTGTGCTGACGGAGAAAGAGTACGCTTTTACCCACGATCGGGTGCAGGAAGCCGCCTTTGCCCTGCTGGATGAGGGCGAGAAAAGCCATCTGCACCTGACCACCGCCAGCCTGCTGGCGGATGCCGCGCGGCAGACGGCGGGCAACGAACTGCTGTTCCGCGCGGTTCACCACGTCAGCGCCGCGCTGAACTGCATCCAGCCTGCACCCCAGCGGCAGCGATTCCGGGAGCTGAGCCTTCAGGCCGCGCGGCGTGCGAAGCGTACCGGCGATTACCTTTCCGCCTTAAGCTATATCCAGACCGCCAGAGCGCTGGGGAATGCGGGCCCGGTCTCGGACTTTATGCTGGATATCGAAGAGGCGGGCTGTGAGTTTGCGCTCGGACACCTGGAGCGCACGCGTGCGCTGTGCGATGCGATCCTCGGTTCACCGGGCGGGCTGACGGAGAAAGCGCTGGCCGCCAACCTGCTGGCGGAAGTTTATATGCGCCAGTCGGAGATCCGCCTGGCGCTGGAGGCGTCGTTATGCTGGCTGGGCGTGTTCGGGATCCAGATCAGCCGCTACCCGGAAAATGCCGAATGTGACGAGGCCTGGCAGCAGTTCTGTCAACGCACCGCCGACGCGCCGCAGAACCCGTTTTCTCAGCTTAAGCTGATGGAGAACGCAGAGACCGAAGCGGTGATGAACCTGCTTTACAGCGCCAGTATTTTCGCCAGCTTTACCTGCCCGCGCCTGCACTTTTTACTCCTGTGCCGGATGATGCACCTCACGCTCGATCACGGGATCACCGGCGCCTCCACCACGGCGATGGCCTGGTTTGGCGTGCTGATTGGCCACCGCTACGCCGAATACCGTCTCGGGTTTGAGTACGGCACGCTGGCTCGTGAGCTGGTGAACCGCCACGGCTATGATGCCTATGAAGCCAAAACCCTGCTGCCGCTCGACCAGCTCAGCGTCTGGACCCAGCCGCTGTCGTACACTATCGAGTGCGCCAAGGCCTGCTTTACCTCAGCGGTGACCCACGGCGACATGACGATGGCCTGCTTCGCGGCCTGTCATCAGATCATTAACTTCCTCTCCCGGGGCGACCATCTGGATGGCGTGCTGACCAGCATCGATCGCGGTCTGGCCTTTGTGCGCAAAACGGATTACCAGGACATTGAAACCGTTCTGCACATTCAGCGCCGCTACGTGGAGTTTTTACGCACGCCGGTGACGGGCCCATGGAGCGCCGCCCAGGCGCTGCCTGACGATCTGCTGCCCGCGCCGCCGGAGCAGGCGCCCGAGCAGACCTCGACCATGCTCTTCTGGTACTGGCTCTATCGCGGGATGGCGCACTTTTCCTGCGGCGAATACGCCGACGCACAGGCGGATTTAGAAATGGCGGGCTGGTATGCGTGGTCCGCGCCGGGTCATATTCATCTGCTGGATTACCATTTTTACAGCGCGCTGGCGCTCTCCCGCCAGCTCACGCCGGAAACCTTTTCGGCGGATTATCGCCGCAGTATTCATCACCATTACGACAAAATTGCCCTCTGGGCGCGGATCAATCCGGGCACATTTGCCGATAAAGAGGCGCTGATTTATGCCGAAATCGTCCGTCTGGACGGCATGAACAGCATCGCGCTGGAGCAGTATGAAAAAGCGGTGCGACTCTCGCGGGAGGGCGGGTTTAACCCGATCAATGCCCTGGCGCACGAGCTGGCCGGGCGTTTCTCGCTGGCCTGCGGCTACCCGACCGCCTCCGACGCCCATTTCCGCGGCGCGATTGCCGCCTGGGGGCGCGTCGGGGCGCAGGCCAAGGTGCGCCAGCTGGAGCAGGATTTCCCCCATCTGCTGGCCTCCGGGCAGAGCCGCGCGTATGACACGGCGGCGTTTGCCCAGAACGAGGTGATCCGCGATTTACAGAGCGTCATCAAAGCCTCACGCGCCTTATCCGAAGAGATCAACCTTGAACGTTTAATCGAAAACCTGATGACGCTGCTGCTTGAACGGGCCGGGGCGCAGCGTGGCCTGCTGCTGCGCGTCAGCGATAATCACATCCCGGAAATTGAAGCCAGCGCCTGGACCAGTACCGACGGCGTGCGGGTGCGTATCCTGAAAGCGTCACCGATGGCGACGGACATGCCGCTGTCGGTGCTGGCCGCGGTGATCCGCACCGGGCAGGAGATCCGCACCGGCAAACCGGAGGAGTTCCACCCGTTCAGCCAGGATCCGTATCTGGTGACGTCCGGCGCCGCCGTGATGTGCGTGCCGATGTTCAAACAGGCGCGGCTGGTGGGGATTCTGTATCTGGAAAACCGCCTGATGCCGGAGGTGTTTACCGCCGAACATTCGCGCGTGGTCAGCCTGCTGGGCGCGCAGGCGGCGGTTTCGCTGGAGACGGCGCGGCTCTACGCCGAGCTGCTGGCGGAAAACATCCAGCGCCGACGGGTGGAGAAAGAGCTGCGCGCCAGCCAGACCTCGCTGATGCTGGGCGAGCAGATCAGCCATACCGGCAGCTGGCGCTGGGAGCTGGTGCAGGATCTGATGTTTATGTCCGAAGAGTACGCCCGTATCCTTGGCCTGCCGGAGCAGCAAAAGATGATCTCAATGGCGGAGTTTTTGACCTTCGTGCATGAGGATGATTATGGCCGGATCAGCACCCTCGTTAATCAGAGCGTGCGTGACGGGCTGTCGATGCGCGTGGAGTTTCGCATCATCCGCACCGACGGCTCCGTTCGTTACCTCCTCGGGATTGGCGATCCGGTGGGGGTGGGCAGCGAGGTGAATGAGTATTACGGCATCATTACCGACATCACCAGCCAGCGGGCGGCGGAGGATGCGATGCGGGTGGCGCAGGCGGATCTGGCGCGGGTCTCACGAGCCACTACCGTCGGGCAACTGACCTCCTCGATCGCGCACGAGATCAACCAGCCGCTGATGTCGATTGTCTCGAACGCCGGCGCGAGCCTGCGCTGGCTCAACCGCGATCCGGCGCGGCTGGAAAAAGTGCGCGAGGGGCTGGAGGAGATCGCCGCCGAGGGCGAGCGGGCAGGGGAGATCATCCGCAGCATTCAGTCTCTGACGCGCAAACAGGACCCCACGTTTACGCGAATCGATCTGCACTTCCTGATCCACCACATCATTATGCTTTCCCGCAGCGAACTTGAGCTGCGACACATAAGCGTTGATTATCTTCTGAACGCTGACGACAGCTTTATCATCGGCGACAGCGTGCAGATCCAGCAGGTGCTGCTTAACCTGGTGATGAATGCGATGGAAGCGATGGCGGAAGTGACGGATCGCCCGTGCAGCATCACGATCGCCACCGCGAACTGCGCTGAGGGGAAGGTGATCTTTGAGATCGCCGATACCGGCAGCGGCATTGAGCCAGAGCTCACCGAGCGGATCTTTGACTCGTTCTATTCGACCAAAGCGCAGGGAATGGGGATGGGGCTGACCATCAGCGCCAGCATCATTGAACGGCACCGGGGGAAACTGAGCGCGCGCCGCAGAGAGCCGTACGGCACGGTGTTTACCTTCGCGTTGCCGCTTGCCGGACAGGAGATGTAACGGTTATTCCGCTGGCTGATGTTTGGTCAGGCGCTCGACGGCCCTGACCAGTTCAGCCACGGAGCGGACCTGCATTTTCTCCATCACTCGGCGGCGGTGCACTTTCACCGTAATCTCACTGACGCCCAGCTCGGCGGCGATCTGCTTGTTGAGCTTGCCGCTGACGGCCAGCTCAAGCACCTCATGCTCGCGCGGCGTGAGGGACAGATGGCGCTGTTTCAGGGCGTAGTGCTCTTTGACGCGGGCGGCGTTGTGCTGTGCCAGCCTGAGCGCGGATTCGATGGAGCCGATGAGCGCGCTGGATTCAACGGGCTTAGTGAGAAATTCGTAGGCCCCGCCTTTGATCGCCCGGACGGACATAGGGATGGTGCCGTGGCCGGTGAGAAAGATGATCGGTATTTCCCGCCCGCTGTCTTTCAGCGCATCTGCGACATCAAACCCGGTTATCGTGGGCATTTGCATATCGAGGATCACGCAGGAGGGCAGATCCTCAAAGGGATGGCTGAGAAAGGCCTCTGCTGAGGAAAAGCCAAGGGCATGTATATCCGCAGATTCCAGCAGCCTGACAACGGACTGCCTGACTGTGTCATCGTCATCAACCACATAAACAATGTGTTCCATTCACCGCCCCGGTGTTGATTTAAATGTCGAGGATGTAAACAGTCACTATGGCTACGTAAGAGACTGTTTATGCTGACTTTCATCTTAACACATTAAATATCATTATCATTTAGCAATATGATAACCATATGAAGTATAGCGAGCTGGAGCGGAGGCGATGAAGGAACGAAACGCTGTTTTTATGCACCGACAAGCTCAATACGGTTGCCGTCCGGGTCCGCAATCACCGCTTCATAGAAACCGTCCCCGGTCATACGCGGGGCGCTGAGCAGGGAGCCGCTTGCCTGCGCCTGCGCTGCCATACTGTCCACCTGCGCTTTGCTGCCGACGTTGATGGCGATATGCGCCCAGCCGACAAATTCCGGGTGCGAAGGTGCACTGGGCAGGCCCGGCAGCGTCATCAGCTCGATGGTCGGCCCGTCATCCAGGGTAATAAAGTGAGATTTAAACCCCGGACGATTTTTGCTGACGTAGCGGTCATTACTGCGGCCGCCAAACACCGTTTCCCAGAACTGAACCTGCGCGTCCAGGCTGCGGGTCCAGAGTGCGACATGTGCAATATTCATAAGATCCCTCGTTATTTGTCTGTGAGGACTTTCACCGGTAAAACAGGCTACACTCTGGTTTTGAGCGCGACAAGCTGAGGAAACAACAATGCACTACACACTGAAAGAAAGCGACAAGGAAAAAGCGGAAGGAACAAACGGCGCGGGCGCTCTACAGCAAAAACTGCTGGAATCCCGTTCGATTGTCATCTCCGGAGAGATTAACCAGGAGCTGGCCCAGAAGGTCATCACTCAGATGATCCTGCTGCAAAGCGTCAGCAACGATCCGATCAAGCTGTACATCAACAGTCAGGGCGGCCATGTAGAAGCGGGCGACACCATCCACGACTTCATTAAGTTTATCCGTCCGGAAGTGCATGTGATCGGCACCGGCTGGGTGGCGAGCGCCGGGATCACCATCTTCCTGGCGGCGAAAAAAGAGCACCGCTACGCTCTGCCGAATACCCGCTTTATGATCCACCAGCCGCTGGGCGGCGTGCGCGGTCAGGCAACGGATATCGAAATCGAAGCGCGCGAGATCATCCGCATGCTGGAGCGCGTGAACAAGCTGATTGCTGACGCCACCGGCCAGCCGCTGGAGAAAGTGAAGAAAGATACCGACCGTAACTTCTGGATGTCACCGGCGGAAGCGCTGGACTACGGCATCGTGGGTAAACTGATCACCCATTATGACGAGCTGAACCTGGATTAAGTTTAAGCCCGCGTGTGCGTCGGGTGACGGCTTCGCCTTACCCGACCTACGCGCGCTCGATTGACCCATGACAAGTTCCCCCCTCGCTGTCTCTTCTATAATCGCGCCTGTCTCCCCTCTCACTGGTGCTACCCATGGCGTATCAACTGAACCTGAACTGGCCGGAATTTCTTGAAAAATACTGGCAAAAACAACCCGTTGTGCTGAAAAATGCCTTCCCGAATTTTGTCGACCCCATTACCCCTGATGAACTGGCGGGTCTGGCGATGGAGCCGGAAGTTGATAGCCGCCTGGTAAGCCATGCTAACGGCAAGTGGCAGGCGAGCAATGGCCCGTTTGAGCATTTCGATAACCTCGGTGAAACCGGCTGGTCCCTGCTGGCGCAGGCGGTGAACCACTGGCATATGCCCGCAGCAGAGCTGGTGCGTCCGTTCCGCGTCCTGCCGGACTGGCGTCTTGATGACCTGATGATCTCCTTCTCCGTCCCGGGTGGCGGCGTTGGGCCGCATATCGATCAGTACGATGTGTTTATTATCCAGGGGATGGGCAGCCGCCGCTGGCGCGTGGGGGACAAGCTGCCGATGCGTCAGTTCTGTCCGCATCCGGCCCTGCTGCATGTCGATCCGTTTGAGCCGATCATCGACGAAGATCTGGCCCCGGGCGATATCCTCTACATTCCGCCTGGATTCCCGCATGACGGCTTCACCCATGAAACCGCGCTCAACTACTCTGTCGGTTTCCGCGGGCCGAACGGTCGCGATCTGATCAGCAGCTTTGCCGACTACGCGCTGGAGAACGATCTGGGCGGCGAACATTACAGCGATCCGGATCTGACCTGCCGCGAACACCCTGGCCACGTGGAGCAGTACGAGCTCGATCGCATTCGCCAGATGATGATCGACATGATTAGCAAGCCAGATGATTTTACGAAATGGTTTGGCAGCTTCGTCTCCACGCCGCGTCACGAGCTGGATATTGCCGCCGCCGAGCCGCCGTATTCCGTAGAAGAGGTGCTCGACGCGCTGCAAGGGGGCGAAACGCTCTCCCGCCTGAGCGGGCTGCGCGTGCTGAACATCAACGGCAGCGTCTTTATCAACAGCGAACAGCTGGAAACGGCGGATGTGAACGGTGCGGATGCGCTGTGCCGCTTCACCGAGCTCGGCCAGGCTGAGCTGGGCGATGCGCTGAATAATCCGGCGTTTGTGGAAGAGCTGACCGGTTTGATTAACCAGGGCTACTGGTTCTTCGACGAGTAACAGCAGGCGGCGTTTAGTCAGGCTAAACGCCGCCAGGTTCAGACCAGCATATTACAGGCCTTCCAGTAGTTAAGAAGCCGCTCATCGTCGCGCTCTTTCTCCGCTTTGATTTTCATCGCCCGGGCAAGATTTTCTCGCGATACTTCATGGCCTTTTTGCACGATGTCTAAAACCGCTTCACCAAGAGCCAGTGAAATTTCTGCCCGATTATTGCGAATCGTCATAAATACCTCCTCGTTGGTTGCGATAATTTAATTATGAACGGGAAATAATCAGTCGGTAATAATTCATCTCATTCTTATTTTTTCATTTCGGCGTTAAGTAGACTTAATATTCGGTTCTGTCAATGATGTTTCAAAATGCTAATAAGACGTTTAAGCCTGAATTTATGCGCTACAGTTAATTTCGTGCAACAGGCAAATAACCGAAACAGGAGAATAATTATGGTAGATAAAAGCGCAATTAAGGATCACACTCAGGTTGTCGCCAGCTGCGGAACGCACGTCGGGGTTGTGGACCATCTTGATGGTGAGCGTATCAAGCTTGCGAAGAGCGATCCGGAATCGGGCGGCAAGCACCACTTTATTCCTCTCGGCTGGGTTGATAAGGTCGAAGATAATAAAGTTGTCCTGACCAAAAACCATAAAGAGGTTTTTGCTGAGTGGCAGGAAGCATAAATATATTTCTCGCAAGGAAATATATGCCTTCGCTCCGGCTTCGTCCGGAGCGTAATAGTGTCTGCGCCCGGTGATTGCTGCCATTACAAATGGATGGTACTGTTTTGCCTGTCCTTTCCCCGATGCAGGCCCCAAATGATGCTCCAGAGTGAAAATAGATCAGCGAAACGCATATTTTTTGTTGAAGATTTTCAGGTATTCGGCGAGCGCTACGGCATCGACTACCGTTTCCCCCAGTTAAAAGAGGCGCAGGTCAGCTGTAGCCCCGTGTTGCAGGGGAATGTTGAAGAGATGATGCTCTCGTCCGGCATTTCGCTGACCCACTCCGACGTACGTGTACTACAGCCCTATGAAACCACCTCTCGCCACAGCAGCCCGCTCTATATGCTGGTGGTGCTGGAAGGGTGCGTGACGCTCACGCTCAATGGTATCAATTATCCCGTCCGCCCGGGCATGGCGTTCAGCTCACGTCTGAGTGAAGATCAGGTGATGAGCGCGCGTCACGATGCCGACAGCACGCTGAAAACGCTCTCGTTTGGCGTCTACCCGCACGATGCCGGACGTGAAGCCCTGCTTGAGTCATTGCTTCTGGAATGGCAAAGCCTGAATGCACCCGCCTTTGTCTGGCAGGTTCCCGAGTTTGTGATGTCAGGTATTCTGCATGCGCAGCGGCAGGGGGGAAGCGTGCTCTCACGCAAGCTGTTGCTGGAGGGGCTGATGTATCAGCTGCTCGGCCATGGCCTCAACCAGCGCCAGCAGCCTTGCCCGCGCCGGCCTGAGCATGCGCGTCTTGAACGCGTGCGGAGCCTGCTGGAACAGTCTCCTGAACGGGATCATACTCTCGCGCAGCTGGCAGCCCTTGCCGCAATGAGCCCAAGCAGCCTGCGCAGCAAGTTCCGTCAGCGCTACGGCTGCACGCTCTTCGATTACCTTCGCGACTGTCGCCTTGCGCTGGCGCGCCGCTATCTGCTGGAAGGCCACAGCGTGCAGCAGGCGGCTTGGATGTGCGGGTATCAGCATGCCACCAACTTTGCCACCGCGTTTCGTCGTCATTACGGGATTTCACCGGGGGACGTGCGCAAACTCCGCTAACGTAATTTCTCCTGTCGCGCGAATGCATTTCGTGTGGTTTAGCATCGCGCATACGTAACCTGGCGGCACGCATAGCCGTTTGCACTCTCAAAAAGGTAATAATTCTTATTAACAATAAGAAATATCTCTGGAGAGGGTTATGTTTGTTAAATCGCGTCTGGCACTGCTGGTGGGATGGGTTACCGGTAGCGTTGCTTTTCCTTTACTGGCGCAGGATGCCCAAAAAACTGACACCGTGGTGGTGACCTCGCAGATGCAGTCTGCGGCCACCAAGCTTGAAACACCGGATATTGAAACCCCGCAGTCGGTCTCTATCGTCACTCGCGAGCAGTTCGAAGAGCAGGGCGCAACCAGCGTGCGTCAGGCCGTGAGCTACACGCCGGGGGTCTACAGCAACCAGATCGGGGCGTCAAACCGCTTTGACTACATGGTGCTGCGCGGCTTCTCGGACGGCAGCCTGGATAACGTCTACCTCGACGGCCTGAAGATGATGGGCGACACCAACTCCCACAGCTCGCTGGTGGTTGACCCGTGGTTCCTGGACAGTATCGAAGTCGTGCGCGGTCCGGCCTCCGTGCTCTATGGTCGCTCATCGCCGGGCGGGATTGTGGCGCTCACCTCCCGTAAGCCATCGTTCGATCCTGGCGGGGAGATCAAGCTCTTCGCCGGTAACAATAACCAGCGTGGGGCGATGTTCGACGTCACTGGCCCGGTTGATGATAACGACCGCGTGGCGGTGCGCCTCAGCGGGATGACCCGCTATGCCGATTCCCAGTTCGATCCGCTGAAGGAAGAGCGTTACGCCCTGATGCCGAGCCTGACCTGGCGTATCACCGACAACACCCGTCTGGATCTGATGGCCTACCTGCACCGCGATCCGGAAGGCGGCAGCCACTCCGGCCTGCCATATGAGGGCACTGTTGTACCGCACAGCGGTAAGAAAATCTCCAACACCTTCTTCGAGGGCGAGGACGATTACGACAAGTACGATCGTCGGGAAAACATGGTCGGCTATAACATCGAGCACCTGTTTGACAGCGGCTGGTCCGTGCGCCAGAAGCTGCGCTACCTGCACACCAAAGTCGAGCTGAACCAGGTGTATGCCGCAGGCTGGCTGAATGACACCGAGCTGAACCGCGGCTATTCCGGCTCCGACGAGAAGATGAACGCCATCACCCTGGATAACCAGGTCGACGGCAGCTTCGATACCGGGGCGGTAAACCACCGCGTGCTGATCGGCATGGACTACCAGGACCGCACCAACAACGTCACTGGCTACTACGGCGGCTTCCCGCCGATTGACGCTTTCCATCCTGTTTACGGCGCGAAGCCGGACTACATCACCCAGTACAGCAGGGAAAAACACAAGCTGCGCCAGACCGGCTACTACCTACAGGATCAGATGTCCATTGACCGCTGGCGCCTCACGCTGGGCGGGCGTTACGACCAGGTGAGCGTGTCGAACGTCGACAACTTCAACCACACCCGCAGCGATCTGGATAAAAATAACTTCAGCAGCCGCGCGGCGCTGCTGTATCTGTTTGATAACGGCGTCGCGCCGTACGTCAGCTACTCTACCGCCTTTACGCCGACCAGCTTTGCCGACGAGCAGGGCAACATTTTGGATCCGATGAAGGGCAAGCAGTGGGAAGCGGGTGTGAAGTATGAGCCGGAGGGGATGAACAGCCAGTTCAGCGCCTCGGTGTTCCGCATTAACCAGAAGAACATTGCCACTAAAGAGGAGCCGACCGATCCGTACCGTTCCATCGGTGAAATCGAATCCGAAGGCGTTGAACTGGAGGCGATTGGTCAGCTGACCGACAGCCTGCGTATGCAGGCCGCGTACACCTACACGGATATTCGCTACAAGAAGAGCAGCCCGGAAGAGGAGGGCAAGCGCGCCGTTTATGCCCCGCGTAACATGGCCAGCGCCTGGCTGAGTTACGACGTCAAAACCGGCCCTCTGGATGGCCTGACCGTCGGCTCCGGCGTGCGCTATGTCAACGGGATCGCCAGCGATCGCCAGAACACCCATACGCTTCCGTCGTACACGCTGGTGGATATGACCGTGGGGTATGACCTGTCGAAAGTGGGGCTCACGGGCGTGAGCGCGCAGTTGAACGTCAATAACCTGACGGACAGAAGCTACGTCGCGGCGTGTAACTCGCTCTCTTACTGCTACTTCGGTGCAGAACGCAGCATTGTGGGCAGCGTTTCGTGGAAGTTCTGAGTCGTTGACCATTGCCCGGTGGCGGTTTCCACCCTCTCCCTTTGGGAGAGGGTTGGGGTGAGGGCAACAGGCCGCACTACTCCTCCATCGCAATCACAATTGCCTCGCCCATCTTCCTCAGCGCTTCGCGGTTCTTCTCCGTCGGCGGCAACGCCACGTTGATCCGCAGGCAGTTGCGGTACTTCCCGGAGGCAGAAAACAGCGACCCGGCCGCAGCCTGGATCTTCAGACGGCACAGCTGCTTGCTGACGCACACCATATCGACCGTCTCCGGCAGCTCAACCCACAGCAGGAAGCTTCCTTGCGGGCGGGTGACGCATATCTCTGCCGGAAAATACTGCCGCACCCAGCAGGTATAGGTTTCCATATTCTGCTGATAAATCTGACGCATACGGCGCACGTGGCGATGGTAATGGCCGTCGCGAATAAACGCCGCCACCGCCATCTGCGTGCCCGGCACGTTAAACCCGCCCGCGGCGTACTTCATGTGCATCACCCGGTCGTAATAGCGCCCCGGCACGATCCAGCCGACGCGCAGGCCCGGCGCCACGGTTTTGGTAAACGAGCTGCATAAGAGCACGCGGCCATCTATGTCCATAGAATGAATGGTGCGCGGACGCGGGTACTCCGCCGCCAGCTCGCCGTAAATGTCATCCTCAACAATCACGATATCGTGCCGCTGTGCCAGGGCTAAGACCTGCTTCTTGCGAGACTCCGGCATGATAAACCCGAGCGGGTTATTGCAGTTCGGCACCAGGATCACCGCCTTGATCGGCCATTGCTCCATCGCCAGCTCTAACGCCTCGATGCTGATCCCGGTCTCGGGATCGGTGGGAATTTCAATGGCCTTGATGTCAAAGCCGCGCAGCATCTGCATGGTGCCGTGAAACGATGGTGACTCGACTGCCACGATGTCACCCGGCTTGCACACCGAGAGCAGGGCGATCGACAGCGCGCCGTGGCAGCCGTTGGTGATGACAATCTCGTTTGCCGCCACGGTGGAGCCGCCATCCAGCATCAGACGGGCGATTTGCTCGCGTAGCTCCAGGCGCCCGTCGAGCACGTCATAGCTCAGCATTTCGCCCGGATTATGCTGCGCAATGCGGCTCATCTCACGCCACAGCGGCTTCAGGCTCGGTTGGTTAATGTCCGGTGAGCCGCCGCCAAAGGAGATCATCTCTTTGTCGGCGCGGGCGTCCAGCAGCATCATCACTTCGTCCCACTGGGTGACGTCCACGGGGCGCTGCACCGGGCGCGTCATCGCCGGGACGGGCGGCTGGGCTTTGCGTTTCGAGACAAAATAGCCGGAGCGCGGCTGAGGCGTAATCAACTGGCGGTTTTCGAGGATCTGGTAGGCCTGCTGTATGGTGCTGATGCTCACGCCGTGCTCCTGGCTCAGCGTGCGTACCGACGGCAGACGTTCACCGCTGCGATACAGCCCTTGTTCGATACGTTCCGCCAGGAGGTTGGCCAGATGTTGATAGCGCGTCATGCTGTATCCTTTTTTTTCACCATACAGAGCATTAAACCAGTACAGATTGATGGGTAAACCACCATGCAGATACCGTTTTAGCGGATCTGTATGGTAAACAAAAGCAGTTTTTGAATCTGTATTGTACTGGCCGTTTTCCATGATGATAACTCCACTGGCACAGCGAGGAGAGCATCATGGAATTCTACGAGAATCGTTCAAAACGTCCGTTTATCGCGTTTGTCTGGATAGCGAAAACGCTGCGTAACTGGTATCGCATCAACCGTACCCGCCGTATTCTGAGCCAGATGAGCGACGAGCAGCTCAAGGACGTCGGGTTATCGCGATATGATGTGTGAGCATAGGGTTGCCCGGTGGCGCTACGCTTACCGGGCCTACAGGAGACCGTAGGCCGGGTAAGGCGCAGCCGCCACCTGGCGGTTTTCAGCTCAACAGCGCAAGCGTCTGCCGTTTCGGCCTTTCCAGCAGCTCAACCGCCTCCTGATATGACCGCACGTTGTTATAGCCCATCACCAGCCCGTAGCGTTTGCCCGACCCGCGATACCACGCCGAAAGCGCATTGACCTGCAATTGCTGTTCCTGCCAGCAGCGGGCGATCTCCCGGTCAGCGCTTCCCTTTGCGAGGAACGCGACAATATGCATTCCACCGTCGTTTTGCTCGGTGAAGAACAGATCACCATAGACCTCACGCAGGGCGGCAATCATCCAGTCGCGGCGGGTTTGATAGAGCGCGCGCATCTTTTTCAGATGACGGAAAAAATGCCCCTCGTTGAGAAAGGCTGTGAGGATCTTTTGCGTCAGGACCGGCTGGCCGCTGGTGAGGATGTCCGCGCTGTCGGTAAACGCGCCGACGGTGCTGGCGGGCATCACCACGTAGCCCATGCGCAGTGAAGGCATGATGGTTTTGCTGAAGGTGCCCATAAAGATCACCCTGTCATGCTGGTCGAGGCTTTTCAACGACGGCAGCACTTTGCGGGTGTAGTGAAATTCGCCGTCATAGTCATCTTCGATAATCCACGCCTCGTTTTGTGACGCCCAGTCGAGCAGCTGCTGCTTGCGCGGCAGGGAGAGCGTCACCGCCAGCGGGCTCTGGTGCGACGGAGTAACGATGGCGAAGCGGGCATCGTGGTGATTACGCAGCAGGTAGTCCGTATCCATCCCTGCGCGATCGACCGGCACGGTGTGCAGGCGGGGCACAATGCGCTTGAGCAACTGCTGGCCCATAAAGTAGCCCGGATCCTCAAATACCACCTTATCGCTGCGGCTGGCGAGCGTGTCGAGGATCAGGCGCAGGCTGCCGCTGTAGCCGCTGGTGATCAGCACCTGTTCTGCGGTGCAGGACAACCCGCGCGAGATATTGAGATAGCGGGCAATTGCCTCGCGCAGCGGATACCAGCCCAGCACCGGCGGGTTGAGCATTTCATCCTGACGCATGGCGCGCGTCGCCTGGCCTGCCAGCAGCAGCCATTTTTTATAGGGGAAGCTGTCGAGCGCGGGAATGCCGGGGCGCAGAAAACCGGCCCGTTCGCGCTGGCTAATCAACGACGCCGGCAGCGTGCCGGTCGCTTGTTCTGCCGGAGCGTTTTGCGCGGGCAGCAGAAGATCCGGATTCACCCGCGTGCCGCGCGCGCCCTGGCTTACCAGATATCCTTCCCCCGTCAGAATGGCATAGGCTGTTTCAACGGTTTTTCGCGCGACCTTAAGCTCTTCAGCCAGCACGCGGATGGCAGGCACTTTGTCGCCGGGCTTCAGTACGCCGCGCGTGATGTTATCGCGATAGCGGGTATAAATGTCGTGATAGCCCGGCTTCATGTCCTACCTCATTTCAGGTTTTTTGTGTCTTTTTACTATGTCATTAACGGCGTAGATTTGCCTCATCGCATGATAAAAACCGCACAAAAAAGAGGAAAGACAATGAGCACCCGCGTAAACCACCACAAAGCCACACCTGCACTCGCCAACGCGCTTTCCGCCCTGAGCATGGAAGTGGCGAAAACCTCCATTGATCCGGCGCTGAAGCACCTGATCGACATTCGCGTCTCGCAGCTGAACGGCTGTACCTTCTGCCTGGATATGCATTCGAAAGAGGCCAAAATTGCCGGCGAGCGCGAGCTGCGCCTGTACCATCTGGCGGCATGGCGCGAGTCGCCGCTGTTCAGCGCCCGCGAGAAAGCCGCGCTGGCCTTCACCGAAGCGCTGACCCAGATTAGCGTTCACGGCGTGAGCGACGCGCTGTACCGCAGCGTGGCGGAGCACTTCTCGGACGTGGAGATTTCAGAGCTGAACTTCGCCATCGTAGCGATCAACGCCTGGAACCGCCTGGGCATTACCTCCCGCATGGAGCCGGGCTCGCTGGATGCGGCATATGGGCTGAACAAGGCTAACCTGGAGTAATCCCGCGCCCGCGGATTATCGCCACCAGCGCCCGTAAGCCTGGCGGGACGTGACGATGGCGAGTGGGGGATTCGGGCGTTTATGGAGCCGAGGTCGATTGTGGGTTAAACCCTGCCCGGTGGCGCTACGCTTACCGGGCCTACAAAACACCGTAGGCCGGATAAGCGCAGCGCCATCCGGCAAACACTTCGCTCCATACCGAAGCATTGTACCTCTTCATTCTGCATTCTCTCCCCAACATCACAACGGAGAGAAAACCATGATCGCAGTCCTTTTCGAAGCCAAAGCCGAACCCGCTTATCAGGCGCGCTATCTGCAACTGGCCGTAGAGCTTAAGCCTTTACTGGCCGACATCGACGGCTTTATTGATATCGAACGGTTCCAGAGCCTGACGACCGACGGCAAAATCCTGTCCCTTTCCTGGTGGCGGGATGAAGAGGCCGTCCGCCGCTGGAAGCAGAATGTCTTCCATCAGGCCGCGCAGGCCGAAGGCCGGGCGTCGATTTTTTCTTTCTACCGTATTCGCGTGGCGCAACTGGTGCGGGAATACAGTTCCGAAACCGGAGGGCACGCGGATGTATGACGTTCATGTGATTTTTAGCGACAGGCCCGGCGAGCTGGCGAGCTTTGGACAACTGTTAGGCCGCAACGGCGTGGGGCTGGAGGGGGGCGGCGTTTTCGGTACGGATGCCCATTTCCTGGTGGAGGACGGGGAAAAAGCCCACCGTGTGCTGCTCGACGCCGGGTTTACCGTGCAGGCGCTGCGAAAGCCGGTGATCAGAAAGCTTAAGCAGGAGCGTCCTGGCGAGCTGGGTGAAATTGCGGCGGCGCTGGCGGCACGCGGCGTGTCTATCCTGACTCAGTACAGCGACCATGCGAATCACCTTATTCTGCTGACGGATGATGATAAGCTGGCCGCAGAGATCACCGAATCCTGGGCGACGAATGTTAAAGACGAGCTTACCCTCTGATAACAGCGCGATGCTGGAACAGGCCATTGCCGCTGTAGCGGCTGCAATGGCCGATCCGTCGCGCGTGAAGATGCTCTGTGCTCTGATGGACGGGCGGGCGTGGACGGCTACAGAGCTGAGCGTGGCGGCAGACGTTGCGCCGTCGACCGCCAGTGGGCATCTCGCGCGGCTGGTGGAGGGAAAGTTGATTACCTGCCTGTCTCAGGGGCGGCATCGCTACTATCGCCTGGCGGGACACGACGTGGCGGCGCTTGTCGAGCAGATGATGGGGCTCTCCTGGAGCCGCATCACGCCGCCGGAAACCTCCGCGCCAAAAGCCCTGCGCGAAGCACGAACCTGCTACGACCATCTTGCCGGAACGGTGGCGGTGCATATCTATGAATTCATGCAGGCGGAAGGCTGGCTTGAGGCAGACGGTTCAGCGCTCACGCTACATGGCCGCGAGCAGTTTCTGAAGCTTGGTATTCCGTTAAATCCCAATACCCGTCGCAAGGCGTGCTGCGCTTGCCTGGACTGGAGCGAGCGGCGGTTTCATCTGGGGGGAGAGGCCGGCGCGGCGCTGCTCATCCACATGGAAAGCAAAGGTTGGATCCAGCGGGTGGCGGGGTACAGGGAGGTGGTGGTGACGGCTTCGGGGAAAAGTGCCGTCAGGAAGCATTTTAGCCGCTAAACGCCGTTGCGGGCTGATGCCCTCACCCCGACCCTCTCCCACAGGGAGAGGGAGAACATCGTTTCGCAATTCCTGCGCTTTAACTTCTCGTTTCTTGATACTTACCATGATAACTATTATCGTAATGGCGTACTACGAGAGGATTCCCCATGAGTGAAGAAGATCTGTTTAACCGCAGGCCGATGGGCATGCGGATGGCGATGATCGTGCGTCAGTGGCGCGCAGTCATCGACGACGCCATTCTCGACACCGGGTTAACCCAGTCGAGCTGGACGGTGATGATGCAGCTTCATCAACTCGGGGATAACGTCTCGGTCAGCGAGCTGGCGGAAGTGCAGGGGATTGAACTGCCTCCGCTAATGCGTACGCTGACACAGCTGGAAAAGCAGGGCTACCTGCTGCGCACCGTCTCGCCGTATGACAAGCGTATCCGGCTGCTGACGCTGACGCCTGAGGGAAAAGCCATTCTTGAAAGGCTCTCTCAGGTGATTGAGACGTATCAGGCGCGCGTATCGCAAAACATCGCGCCGGAACATATCAATATTTTCAGCGCCACACTCAATCAAATCGCCTGCAATTTGCGGACAATCCGCGAAGAAGATAATAAGACCGAAAAATAATGACTCCTGAACAAAAGTTTGCCCGCTGGGTAAGGGTGAGTATTGCCTCTTTCCTGCTGATGTTTGTCTACTTTATCGTCGCGGATATCTGGATCCCGCTGACGCCGGACTCCACCGTGATGCGCGTGGTGACCCCGGTGTCTGCCCGCGTCTCCGGGTATGTGGCGGCGGTACATGTCCACAACAATAGCCAGGTTAAGAGAGGCGATCTGCTGTTTGAGCTCGACGCCACGCCGTTTCGCAATAAGGTCGAAGCGGCGCAGATTGCGCTGGAACAGGCGCGTCTGTCTAACGATCAGCTGGACGCGCAGATTGCCGCGGCGCAGGCCAGCCTGAAAACCGCGGTGCTGACGGCGCGTAATGACAAAGTGACCTTCGACCGCTACCAGAAACTGAGCACCTTGCAGAACGTGTCGCAGGCGGATCTGGATAAGGTCCGTACCACCTGGCAGAGCAGCGAGCAGTCCGTCAGCTCGATTCAGGCGAATATTCATAACCTGCGCATTCAGCGCGGCGAGCGGGATGAGCACCGCAACGTGACGCTGCAAAAATACCGTAACGCGCTGGATGAAGCGGAGCTGAATCTTGGCTGGACGAAGGTCTACGCCGAGGCGGACGGCACGGTCAGTAACCTGCAATTAAGCCCCGGTTTTTACGCCTCGTCCGGTTCGGCTGCGCTGGCGCTGGTGAACACCCGGATCGATATCGTGGCGGATTTCCGCGAGAAGAGCCTGCGGCATACTCACCAGGGGACCGACGCCGCCGTGGTGTTCGACGCCTTCCCGGGGCAAGTTTTCCGTGCCCACGTCACCAGCAGCGACGCGGGGATCCTCGCCGGACAGGAGGCCGTAAACGGTCAACTTTCTGAACCGGAAACCTCCAACCGCTGGGTGCGTGATGCCCTGCGTATGCGCATTCACGTGGCGCTGGACGAAGCCTTACCGAAGTCGCTGCCGACCGGCGCGCGCGCCACCGTGCAGCTCTACAATAGCGAAGGGCCGTTTGCGCGATTCTTCTCCGGGATGCAAATCCATCTGGTGAGCCTGCTTCACTATGTCTATTAGCACCCTGGCGCGGGTATTTACCCCGCACGGCAACATCGTCTATACGGCAAACGACTTTCGCCAGACCCTGCGTATCGTCTTTGCCGGGATGATTGCGCTCAGTATTTCGAGTTTCTACAACACCAGCTACGGCGTGTTTTTTGTGGTCTATCCGATCATGCTGCTCTCGCTGGTGCCGGTGTTTAACCGCCACGTGGCGAAGCAGTTTATCTTCAGCGCCTCGCTGAACTGCATCGAAATGGTGTTTATCATCGGCTATCTGTCCCAGTGGCCGGTCATTATGACGCTGGTGGTGTTTGCCCTGTACGTGATGCGTTTTCGCTTTATGAGTAAGGGGCCGCTGTTCCTGTTCGGCTCGATGGGCGTGGTTTGCCAGAGCGTGATGCTCAACTTTATGAGCTACCCCACCACCAACTGGCACACGCTTTTATTCTCTAACATCGAAGCGAGCGTGATGGCGGTGTGCCTGAGCGCGCTGATGAACTACCTGCTGCCGGACGTGGAGCCGCGTAAGCCGCCGCCGCTGATCGAGAAAGATGACGCCCGCGTGCGCCACGAGTCTCTGCTCTCGGGCACCGTGGCGACGCTGATTTTCGTGGTGTTCCAGATGAGCGACTTAAGCGATTCGCTTTCGGCGCTGATGGCGGGCATTTTGATCCTGTTCCCGATGCACTATCGCGGATCGGTTATCAGCTCCATCTGGCGCGTAGTCGGCGTGGTGCTGGGGTGTCTTTATATCCTTGTCGTCCAGCTTATCCTCTACGATCACAGCAGCCATATGCTGCTAATGATGCCGCTGATTGGCCTTGGACTGGCGTTTGGCGCGCGTCTGCACGTAATGGAGAAGGTCGGCGCTGGGGTAGGCTTCGCCAGTATCACCACCATCGGCATTATGTTCGGGCAGAACATGCATCCGGACAGCGACCTGGTGTTCAGCGATCTGTACCGCATCACCTCCGTCACCTTCGCGCTGGTGGTCACGCTGACGATGGTCTTTCTGGTGCACCTGATCCTGAACCGCTTCGAGGCGACGCGCTACGTTATCGCGCCGCCAAAAGCGGATTAATGCCCCAGCACGGCGGGCAACTGCGAGAGCAGAAACAGGATCAGGCCAATCGTTCCGCCCACCAGGGTACCGTTAACGCGAATGAACTGAAGATCTTTACCGATATTGAGTTCTATCTGGCGTGACATGTCTTTGGCATCCCAGCTTTTCACCGTGTCGCTGATATGGCGCGTCAGGAACGCGGCGAAATCCGGCGCCACGCGGTGCGCGGCTTGCTCCAGATGCTCATTCAGCGACGCCCGCAGGCTGGCGTCGTTGGTCAGCGTTTCGCCAAACCACAGCCCGGCGTTGGCGATACGCTGCTTCACGCGGGAATCATCGCTCTGCATGTCATTTTTCAGCCACTGGCGCAGGTCAGCCCACATTTCCCCCAGATAGCGGTTAAAGGCTTCGTCATTCTTCAGGTAGTGTTTGATATTCTCGGCTTTCGCCGTCATCTCCGGATCGTTTTTCAGATTGTCGATGAACTTGATCGTGGCGCGGTCAAACGCCTGACGGATCTGGTGCGTGCGGTCGTGGCTGATATCGTCCAGCAGCGTGTTCACCGCGTTCGACACCATCTCCGCGCTTTGATCGCCCAGCCACTCGGTGGGCAGCACCATCGCCTTGCGCGGATGCTCGGTCTTAAGCCAGTGGACGATCTGGTCGGCAATAAATTCCCGCGTGCTTTCCCGCTGAATCAGGGTAATCAGGCGGTTGATGATGGCGTCCAGCAGCACCTGGTGACGGTTGTTTTTGGTCATGCTTTCCAGCATGACGGCGCTGGTCTCGGTTAGATCGACCTTATCGATAGCCTTGTGGACGGCGCGTTTGAGCAGGCGCTGAATGCGTCCATCGTCGGTAAGTTCCAGAAAACCGCTCATCACCTGCACCAGATGCTGCCCCACGCGCCGGGCGTTATCGGGCTGGCTGAACCAGGTCCCAATCATCTGTGCGGGCTCGTAGCGACGGATAAGATCGACAAGGGATTGCGTATCGAGAAACTTTTCCTGCACGAACTGGCCGAGATTGTCGCCGATGCGGTCTTTATTGCGCGGGATAATCGCCGTATGGCGCGAGATAAAGGGAATTGGCACCCGGCGGAACAGCGCGACAACGGCAAACCAGTCCGCCAGCGCGCCGACCATCGCCGCTTCGGCAATGGCCTTTACGCCGCGCACCCAGAAGGTTTGCGGCAGGAACAGAGTGGTGATAAACGCTGCGACGGCAATCAGCAGCAGCGACAGCGCGAGAAGCTTGGCGCGTTTGAGTTCGGTATGTTTTTCCATGGGTTAAGGATAGAGGGATACGGGGGAAAAGTGCAAAAACCGCCACAGCACCCACCCACCAAACCCCATCAACACCACCCCTGCCGTGCGCTCTATCAGCCAGAGCGAACGGCTGAGCTTTCGCTGAACCGCCGGTAACCCCATCAGCGATATCAGCGCCAGATCCCATACCAGCACCACCATCACCATCCAGACGCCGCAGGTCGCCTGCTGAAGCAGTGTGACGTCCGGCCCGAGTAACGCTGTCATTAGCGCCAGGTAGAACAACGCGTTTTTGGGATTTAACAGCGCCGAACCCAGCCCCAGCAGGATCTGCTTACGCAGAGAAGGGCAGCGCTGGCGGGGTTCTTCCAGCGCCAGCGGCTGCGGGCGGCTGCGCACAAGATGCGAGCCAATCCACAGCAGGTACAGCGCGCCGGACAGTTCGATAAGCGTAAACAGCCACCCAAACTGGCGCAGCGCGCTCCAGCCGATAATCACCAGTAAGATATACAACCCGTTACCTGCTGCGATGCCGAGACACAATCCGGCGCTGCCGCGCAGCCGGTAGCGGGCGGCGTAGCCTACCAGCAGGAAGAAATCCGGGCCCGGGCTTAACAGGGCAACAAAATGCGCCAGCGCCAGGGCAAGAAAGGCGGAGGGAAATAACAGTTCCATAGCGACCTCAGTGACAAATCTGAGGTCACCTTACGACGTTACGTATCCTGATTATTGTCTGATATTGATCGGCCCGTGGCGTACTGGCGCGGCGTGGCAGCGGTATAATTCACGAAGGTCTTATGAAAATGACTCTGGTCGGCAAACCCGCTCTGGTAGCCCACGTCGGCGATATCATCCCCCGCGCGCAGCCGCGCTTTGGCGTACTCCACGCGCGAAATGTTGAGGAAACTGCCCGGCGTCAGGCCGGTATCCTGCCTGAAAGTGCGGATCAGCGTCTCCTTGCGCAGTGAGAATCGTTGGGCGAGTTCGTCAAGGGAAGGCGGTGCGGCAAGGTCGGAGAGTAACGCCTGCTGAACCTGCTGGCTGGTTGAGCGAGGTGCATTCATCTCACCCGCGCAACGGGGAAGGGCAGAAAGCAGGGTCTCCACGGATGCGGAGGACATCGTCCCGACAACGGCAAGAAAGTGCTTAAAGAGCGTGGGATCGCGAATAACCTGTAGCGCCAGGGGAAGATCGGTGTCGATATAGAGCATATGGTAACTGCGCGGCTTCCCGACAACGGGGTTGCAGCTGTGCGGGGCATAAGCCGGGATCACGATAAGATCACCGGGATCAAGAACGTACGCATTGCCATGACTTACGCAGCAGGTCTGGCCTTCCACAATCGCGCCGATGGAGAGCTGTGGATGGCAATGACGTTTATATGCCCGGGTGCTTTGCCACGTACTGCGCAGCTCAAGGCCTGCTGCGCGGTTAAAGGTCTGGCGGATGTGGCGGGTATCGGTCATAGGAACTCCATTGATGAGCATTTTTTATACCATGTCTGCGCATCGCCTGGCAGCGTCTTGTTAAGAACCCTCCGTATATACCCAACTTTACCTTCAAAGCCAGTCAGATTGACTACCCTTAATACCCTAAGCGGTAAAACAAGGAGATTCGATATGGCTTACCAGACAGTAAATCCTGCCACGAACCAGCTCATCAAAGAATATCCCTCTCACACTGACGCAGACGTTGAAGCGGCGCTGAAGGCAGCCGATGCGCTCTATCATTCCGACTGGGCGAAAGGCGACATAAGCCAGCGCCTGCCGGTGCTGCATAAGCTGGCGGACCTGATCGACGAACGCGTGGAGGATCTGGCGAAAATCGCCAGTCAGGAGATGGGTAAGCTCATCGAACAAAGCCGCGGCGAAGTGAAGCTGTGCGCGCAAATCGCCCGCTACTATGCGGACAACGCGAAGCAGTTCCTGGCCCCGGTGAAGTATGACTCTGAACTCGGGGAAGCATGGGTTGAACATCACCCCATCGGCGTGCTGATGGCCGTCGAGCCATGGAACTTCCCGTACTATCAGCTGATGCGCGTTCTGGCGCCAAACCTGGCAGCGGGCAACCCGGTGATCGCCAAGCACGCCAGCATCGTGCCGCACTGTGCAGAGACCTTTGCACAGCTGGTACGTGAAGCGGGCGCGCCGGAAGGGGCGTGGACCAACCTGTTTATCTCGTCCGAACAGGTGGCGAACATCATCGCCGACGATCGCGTACAGGGGGCGGCGCTGACCGGTTCAGAAAAAGCGGGTAGCGTGGTTGCGGCACAGGCTGCGAAGCACCTCAAAAAATCGACCCTGGAACTGGGCGGGAACGATGTCTTCGTGGTGCTGGACGATGCGGATCTGGATAAAGCCGTGAAGATCGGCGTTAACGCGCGGCTGAACAATGCCGGGCAGGTCTGTACCGCGGCGAAGCGCTTTATCCTGCATGAAAAGATTGCAGACGCCTTCCTGAGCAAATTCACCGAGGCGTTTAAGCAGGTGAAAATTGGCGATCCGCTGGACGAAAGCACCACGCTGGGGCCTTTGTCATCCAAAGACGCGCTGGAGACGCTAACTAAACAGGTTAACGAGGCGGTGAAAAATGGCGCGAAGCTGCACCATGGCGGCAAGCCGGTTCAGCGTGACGGAAGCTTCTTTGAGCCGACCATCCTGACGCATATCTCGCGTGATAACCCGGCGTACTTCGAGGAGTTCTTCGGTCCGGTAGCGCAGGTTTACGTGGTGAAAAGCGACGACGAAGCGGTCGCACTGGCTAACGATTCCCACTACGGTCTGGGCGGCGCGGTGTTCAGCCAGAACATCGAGCGCGCGAAGAAAATGGCGTCGCGCATTGAGACCGGGATGGTATACATCAACTGGCTCACCGACACTGCGGCAGAGCTGCCGTTCGGCGGCGTAAAACGTTCGGGTTACGGACGCGAGCTGTCGGACCTGGGGATCAAAGAGTTTGTGAACCAGAAGCTGGTGGTCGTTCGCAAGTAATGCGGTAATAAAAAAAACCTGCCATCCGGCAGGTTTTTTATTAACGGTCGCATCGCCTTTCTTGCCGGGTGGCGCTGCGCTTACCCGGCCTACAATGTGCAATAATTTTAATACATTGCACCCTTCATTGTAGGCCCGTGCAAGCGTAGCGCCGCCGGGCGAAACGCGCAAACAGGCTTAGAAGGACACTCCACCGCCTACATATGCACCGTCGATCAGCGTGTGGTTTGGACGACCGTCTTTACCGTCTACGCTCACGTGGCGATAGCCCACTTTCAGCGTGACAGGTTTGACTGGCGTCCAGCTTACGCCGCCGTTAGCTTCAACATAGTTCTTCACGCTGTTGTTCAGGCCGTCTGGCGCCACATAACCTTCACCAAACACGTGAATGCTGTCCGTAAGCGCAACGTTAACGCCGCCGCCAATCGGGAATGCTACGCCGTTATCGCCTTTTTTCGGGCCGATGTAGATGGCTTTCGCGCCAGCGTTCAGCATCACCGGACCCACTTCCAGGTTGTAGCCTGCCCCAACGCCGCCGGTCTGGGTACCGTCATCGGTGTTTTTCAGCCAGTTGCTCTCCGCATACAGGCCGGATGAGGATTTCCCCATTTCCAGATTGAGGTTAGTAAAGTTTTTACCCTGCTCAATGCTGCCACCCATGGCCAGTGCGGAGCCCGATACGGCGGTCAGAGCAGAAAGGATCAGGATGTTAAGTTTTTTCATGAGTGTTTCCTCGTCATTAAATTAATCTGAGGGCACCTTAACAAGCGATGTTTATGACTGCAAATGTGATATGTCTCGCATTTATATGCTGTTTGTGTTGGGTTTTTGAATGGTAAATGTTGATGAATTGTTTATATGGCAAATCGTCAATGTCCAATACATTCGCGTTTAGGGACAGTTTACATTCCTGGCTAAACGTAAAATGAACGAGGCGCAAATAGTCCTTCGCCATGAATTAATTGGGTTTCTAATAATTTCCAAAAGTATTTCAGCTGACACAGATAAAGACAGAGGTTTACATTTCTGGTGATTGATATACGTCCGTACGCGCCGCTTCGTTGCCATTACATGTCATTTTTCTGACACGTTTCTTCATTACGTTGTTGGCTTCACTTACTGGATGCTAACAATATGAAAAGAAAAATTATTCCTGTGCTAATCGGTTGTGCGCTCTCTTTCTCTGGCCTGGCGGCACAGCCAACCGCGAAGCGCTACGTCGTCAGCTTTCCCGAAGGCGCGCATGTCAAATACAGCGGTGCGTTTGCCAGCGCATTCCCGAACGGGCTCCCGGTGGGGATGGGTTCGGGTTTGTTATTCACGGGCAAGCAGGGCGATGCGCTGACGTTTGCGACCGTGACCGATCGCGGTCCTAACGCGGATTCGCCAAAAATGGGGAAAAGCGATGCCAAAATCTTTGCTACCCCGGATTTCGCCCCGCTGCTGATGACGATCCGTGTGCTAAACGGCAAAGCGGAGGCCGTGGACGCGCGACCGCTGCATGACGATAAAGGCGAGATCAACGGCCTGCCGCTGCAAAGCGGCGTGATTGGATCTACCAATGAAGTCGCGCTAAGCGACACCTTAAAAGTGCTGAAAGGTGATAACCGCGGGCTGGATAAGGAAGGCATCACGCCGGACGGTAAGGGCGGTTACTGGCTGTGCGATGAGTATGGCCCGTTCCTGATTAACGTCGACAGTAAAGGGAAAATCCTCGCGATCCACGGTCCGCAGGCGGCGGAAGGGGAGAAAGCCATCGCGGGCGGTCTGCCAAACGTTATCAAATGGCGTCAGGCAAACCGGGGCTTTGAAGGGCTGACCCGCATGCCGGACGGACGCATTATCGCCGCCGTGCAAAGCACGCTGGATATCGACGGGAAGAGCAAAAAACAGGCGCTGTTTACGCGTCTGGTGAGCTTCGATCCGGCGACCGGGAAAACCGCGATGTACGGCTACCCCATCGACAGCGCGGCCTACAGCAAAAACAGCGACGCCAAAATCGGTGACATAGTGGCGCTGGATAACCACACCATCCTGCTGATTGAACAGGGCGAGGATAAAAATGACGCAATGCGTAACCTCATCTACAGGGTTGATCTGAGCAAGGCGAGCGATCTGGCGGCCTTCGACAAGCCGGGCGAATACCCGGAGTTTGATGATGAGAAAACGCTGGCGCAGCGCGGCATCACGCTTGCGGAAAAAACGCAGGTGGTCGATCTGCGTGCGCTGGGCTGGCAGCAGGAAAAGGCCGAAGGGCTGGCGCTGATTGACAGCAAAACGCTGGCGGTAGCGAACGATAATGACTTTGGCGTGAAGGTGGCGATGCAGAAGCCAGTCGAGGGCAAGAAGCTCAAGGATTATCGGGTGAACGCGCAGGGGGCGCTGACGCTGGATGACAAACCGGTTGAAACCACCCTCAGCGTGAAGCCGTTGAAGAAACCGGAGTCCGACAGCGAGCTGTGGATTGTGACGCTGCCGGAGGCGTTGAAATGAGAGCGGTTGGTTAATCGACCATTTCTTAAGTAACGCAGCACTATACCCATGCGTCTATGGGTATAGTGCTTTTTTATATGTTATTCAAAAGGTTAACCTGTCATTTTTTCCAAGGTTATCATGTTTTGTAGGATTGCTAAACAAATTAGAGAAAGTACTGGGGAAGGCAGCTATTATTTGTTATCTTATGTATTATAAGTATTTTTGAGCTCGATAAATAATGATGAACCCAACCATTCTTAATTTAAACGAAAATATATTGGGCGTGCAAGTAACGAATTTTAATCTCGATGTTGAAGTTCAATATTCAGCAGTTGTTTATGGTGTCGATGAAAATTTTCTAAAGCATTGTGGGATCTCGATGTTATCAATTGTGGAAAAAACTTCGGAAGTTCCATTGCATTTTTTCATTATTACAGATAAAAGCAATGGAGTTGAGTTTTCCAGATTGCAGTCTATTATCAAGAATACTCAACATGCACTGACAATTATTATTGTATCTGCTGACGCTCTGGATGTTTTTCCTAAGAATTCAATTTTCCCGGTCTCAATATATTTCCGTCTCCTGGCTCCGTATGTAATTAAAGAATATCGTTATTTTTTATATGTTGACGCCGATATTATAGCGCTGGATAGTATTTATGATCTATTAGAAAACCATAAGCCGATAAATAATATTTGTTGTGCTGTTAGGGAGCCGGAGCATCAGACTGCTCTTTCAGAATCTATTAATATGTCTGGTTGCGATTATTTTAATTCTGGCGTTCTTTATATTGATGCCAGAACGTGGAATGAAAATAAAATATCGCAAAAAGTTTTTGAATGCTTACTGGAGCGCGGGGCTGACTTTAAGTATTTTGATCAAGATGCTCTTAATGTTGTCCTGAACGAAAAAATAATGTTTATAGATGGCAAGTATAATTGCCAAATAAAGGCAGGACACAAAAAGGGAGATTTCATGCGTGAACCACCAAATGAAACAGTTTTGTTACATTATGTTGGTAGCGATAAACCATGGCAGTTATGGAATCAACAGCAAATAAGCACCTACTATCGTAAATATAAAAAAATGTCACCCTGGTGTGATGTTGAAGATGTTAGTCCACGTTGTGCGAAAGAACTAAAGAAATGCTATAAAACGCTTAATAATAAGAAACAGTTTATTGAAGCTTTCTGTATGTTTGTTCGTTATCATTTGGCTCGTTTCTTGGAAAAAAGGCAAACTAAACATGTTAAGTCGTGAATACATTAAAAGGTTAAATGTTAACATTATTTTCATTCTTATTGTGTTTACAATTGGAAGCGATCTTTTTATAGAGGCTTATCCAAGAAAGCTATTTTACATTAGTTGTTATCTTTCTATTTTTGGCCTTCTTTTCTTGGAAAACTGGAAGGGTTTTCGTCAATGGCTATTGAGTAATAAAATCGCAATAGCATTTTTGTTGAGCATTGTGCTTCTCGGCGCCAGTAAGTTAATTTGGTCGATGATATTTCCATCGACACATTTAAAGGATATTAAAGATAATTATTATGCTGGCGGAAAGTTGCTCATCCTGTCAGGAGTAATGGCATTTTATTTGCTTAAATCCGTAAGTGTAATTTCAATCCAAAGCTGGAAATTCGCTGCTTGCACTAGCGTTGTGCTAGGTTTACTCACCGTTTGGTTTGGTTACCAGGAACAAGCGACTGGTATAACCAGAATTAAATTACTAGCCGATGCTGCTACGACTACTGCTTATATAATGGTTGTTCAGTCAGTTCTGTGTTTTTCTCTTATTAAAAAAGCAGTTTCAAATCAGCTTTACCGTACTGTATTTTACATTGCTACATTTTTCATATTCTCTTATTTATTACTGATGACAGAAACCAGAGGCGCCATAGGCACTTTTTTCATTGTCTGCTTCGTCCTGGCATGTTTTGAATTGAGAAATGTAAAGCCTCGTTATTGGTTTTTAGCATTACTGGCAATATCCGTAATTGGCGGAGGTATAGCTTATAAGATGCAAAAGAGAATTGTTGAGGCTTATGATAACATCCAGCAATTACAAAAAAATAATGCTAACACATCTTTAGGAGCACGTTTTGTTATGCTTGACGCAGGACAGCACGTAGCGAGTTTTTCACTTTTTGGTCAGGATGCAGAACAACGTTATAATAATGCAAGAGAATATATTGAACAAAACTATAAAAGCGCAGAAGCAGTCAGGGCTATAAAATACCATTTCCATAACGATATCATTGAAAGCTTTAGTTTACAGGGGCTTTTTGGCGTCATTGCTATTATATTGTTTTATGCCACTGGTTTTTTAGCTTCCTGCGAAAAAAAGAATAAGTTCAATGTTGGGTTGCTGCTTTATATGTCAGCGCTATTTCTTATGGGATTGACAGATGTCCTCTTCATCCAACGAAATACAGCAATGGTGATTGGTGCTTGTGCTGTAATATTACTTCTCTGCCAGAAAGATGAGAATAAAAAAATCGAAACTGCTAGACAGTAATTAAATCAGGGCCATTAAAAATTGGCCCTGATATATCTTACTTTTTCAGCCCCGCAAACGCTGCCCGAATTTCCTCTTCCGGCAGCTGTATTCCAATAAACACCATCACGCTGTGCGGCGCTTCATCGCCCCACGGGCGATCCCAGTCGGCGCTGTACAGGCGCTGCACGCCCTGGAACAGCAGGCGGTTCGGCTCGCCGTCGATCCACAGCATCCCTTTATAGCGCAGCAGCTTGTCGGCAAATGACAGCAGCAGGTTCTCCATCACGCGGGAGACCTCGCTGATGTCCACCGGGTAGTCCAGCTCCACCACAATCGACGTCACGTCGTTTTGCTTGTCGGACATAAAGTGGAAGCGCGGTTTCGCGGTGACGTTCTCTTCCAGCATAAAGCCGTTGGTGTTGAACAGCTGAGCGAGATCGATATCGCCATGCGTCACCGTGTAAATGGGCGCACGCGAGTTGATGCGCGTCAGGCGCTCGCGCAGTTTTTCACTTTCACCCGCCACGTCGGTTTTGGTCAGCAGGATGCGGTCGGCGTAGCCAACCTGGGACTGGGCGATGGTGAACTGGTTCATCTGCTCGTCGGCATGGACCGCATCCACCAGAGCGATGACGCCGTCCAGCAGGTAGCGCTGGCAGAGGATCTCATGGGAGAAAAAGGTCTGAATAATCGGGCCGGGGTCGGCCATGCCGGTGCACTCGATCACCAGTCGGTCGAAGTCGATGTCACCGCGATCGCGGCTGTCGAGCAGGTCCAGCAGGGCGTCTTCTAATTCGTTAGAGCGGGTGCAGCAGATGCAGCCGTTGGTCAGGGTTTTGATCTGGGTGGCGCGGTCGCCAATCAGCTGATCGTCAACGGAGACTTCGCCAAATTCGTTTTCGATGACGGCGATTTTGAAGCCGTGCTGCTCGTTCAGAATGTGGCGCAGCAGGGTGGTTTTACCGGCGCCGAGGAAACCGGTCAGCAGGGTAACGGCAATCGGGGTCATGGTTTCTCCTTTAGCAGCAGCGGACGCCGCCTTCTCCACTTCCGCCGTAGCGCGCTTCCTGACGCTCGCGGAAGAATTCAGTGTAGGTCATGTACGGCTTATCCGGATGGTTGGTCTTCATATGCTCAACGTAGTTGTCATAGTCCGGAATGCCAATCAGCATTTTCGCCGCCTGACCAAGGTATTTTTTTGCTTCGCCTAAGTTACCAAACATTGAGGGTTCCAGATAGAAGAAGCCCGGTGGCGCTACGCTTACCGGGCCTACAGTAACATGCTTAATTAATGGTGTGAGGAGGTCTTCACGCCGCCTTCCGGCACCGGTACGTACGGGGTCTCTTTGTCCGTACGGCCCTCAACGTTACGCACTTTCATCCAGGTTTTGATGCCGTAGAAGATAATGCTGTACACCACCACCAGGAACAGAATGCTCAGACCCGCGTTGGTGTAGTTGTTCACCACGATATGGTTCATGTTGGCAATCTGCTGCGCGGTCAGATCCGCGCCGCCTGCGGCAATCTTCTCTTTGTACTGGTTAGCCATGAAGAAGAAGCCTTCCAGCTGCGGGTTGGTGCTGAACAGTTTCAGACCCAGCGCCCAGGTAGTGCAGAGCAGCAGCCACAGCGCAGGCACCACGGTGACCCAGATGTATTTGGTGCGTTTCATCTTCACGAGGACAACGGTACCCAGCACCAGGGCCACAGCCGCCAGCATCTGGTTAGAGATACCGAACAGCGGCCACAGGCTCTTCACGCCGCCCAGCGGGTCAACAACGCCCTGATACAGCAGATAACCCCACAGGCCTACGCAGCCCGCAGTGCCCAGAACGCCGGCCACCAGAGAGTCGGTTTTCTTCAGGAATGGCACGAAGTTACCCAGCAGATCCTGCAACATGAAGCGGCCTGCACGCGTACCGGCATCCAGCGCGGTGAGGATGAACAGCGCTTCAAACAGAATACCGAAGTGGTACCAGAAGCCCATGTCCGCCCACGGCAGCACTTTGTGGAACACGTGTGCGATACCCACCGCCAGCGTTGGCGCGCCACCTGCGCGGTTCAGCACGGACGGTTCGCCGATGTCTTTCGCGGTCTGCATGATCTGCTCGGGCGAAATCACGAAGCCCCAGGAGCTGACGGTCGCCGCCGCGTGCGCGCTGGCGTCTTTCAGCTGTGCCAGGATCAGCGCGGTATTTTCGCCGCCCATCTCATGCAGGTTTGGCATGGTAATGCCGAGACCCGCCGGCGGGGTGTTCATCGCAAAGTACAGGCCAGGCTCGATAATCGACGCCGCAACCAGCGCCATGATCGCCACGAAGGATTCCATCAGCATCGCGCCGTAACCGATGAAGCGCGCGTCGGTTTCGTTGGCCATCAGCTTCGGCGTGGTGCCAGAGGCGATCAGCGCGTGGAAGCCAGATACGGCGCCGCAGGCGATAGTGATAAACAGGAACGGGAACAGGGCGCCTTTCCACAGCGGACCGGTACCGTCAATGTACTGCGTCACCGCCGGCATTTTCAGCTCCGGGTTGATGATCACAATACCAATGGCCAGCCCGACGATAACGCCGATTTTCAGGAAGGTTGCCAGGTAGTCACGCGGAGCCAGAATCAGCCACACCGGCAGCAGCGCTGAGATGAATGCGTAGCCGATCAGCGCGAAGGTGATGGTGGTGTCTTTAAAGGTCAGCGCCGGACCCCAGTACGGGTCGTGCGCAATCACGCCGCCGAAGTAGATGGAGGCGACCAGCAGCACGATACCGATGATCGACACCTCGCCAACGCGGCCAGGGCGCAGGAAGCGCATGTAGATGCCCATGAACAGCGCAATCGGTACGGTAGAGCAGACGGTGAAGACGCCCCACGGACTTTCGGCCAGCGCTTTCACCACGATCAGGGCCAGCACCGCCAGGATGATGATCATGATCAGGAAGCAGCCGAACAGAGCGATCGTGCCTGGCACGCGGCCCATCTCCTCTTTGATCATCTCGCCCAGCGACGAACCGTTACGGCGCGAGGAGATAAACAGCACCATAAAGTCCTGCACCGCCCCCGCCAGCACCACGCCCGCCAGCAGCCAGAGCGTACCCGGCAGGTAGCCCATCTGCGCGGCCAGCACCGGGCCGACCAGCGGGCCTGCACCGGCGATAGCGGCAAAGTGGTGACCAAACAGCACGTAACGGTTGGTTGGCACGTAGTTCAGGCCGTCGTTGTTAATAACCGCCGGGGTGGCGCGCGTCGGGTCGAGCTTCATAACCTTCTGCGCGATGTACAAGCTGTAGTAGCGATAAGCCACAAGGTAGACGGAAACCGACGCGACCACGATCCACAGGGCGCTGACGTGCTCGCCCCGGCGTAATGCAACAACCGCCAGACAGAAAGCACCGATGATCCCGAGGATGGCCCAGGGCACGTGCTTAAGTAGTTTTTTAGTATCCATAATAAGACCTGGTTTTTTATGTAAAGAAAAAAGGGTCAGGGTTCGTTGTGAGGAGGTATTGATTAATGCTGGAGCGATCGTGCCAGATCCTCGCGCGTGTAAAGCACGGTAAATGGGTGAGTGGTTGAAAGCGATGCGTGAGCGGTCAAAAGCGAGGGTGAGTGGTTAAGGCTCACCCCCGGTGGGAGAAAATATGTGATTGAGATCACTAAGAATAATCTAGCCCTGTGAGCTTTTGTCGTTCGCTTCAGGGCAGTGCACGCAGCGGCAGGGCTGATACGCGGGCAGCAGCTGATAGCGCCCTTTGCCGTCGTGTTCAATAATCGGGGAAAGCGCCTGTAAATCGCGGTACACCGTGCGTTCGGTAATGCCAAATTTTTGCATCAGATCGCGGCGATTAACGCTTCCGTTGCGGTGCAGGGCAATAATGATTTCAACCAGACGTTCAGCCGAGCGGCTTCGGGGTGAAGGGGCCATAAGACTTTCCAGCGTTAAGGGGGCGGCTGACGACGTTGCCAGCCGCCCCGGAAAATTTATCTTATGGATAGTTAACGGCGCACCTTTGCGGAAACCTTAGCGTTTTTTTGTGCAACGGGATCAAATCGCGGCTTCCATCTCCATCATCACCGGGTGGAAACGGCGTTTGAAGTAGATCAGGCCGTGCCCCTCGCTGCTGAGGATGATGTTCTTAATCTCTACAAGGTAGACCAGATGGGTGCCGATGGTTTGCACCTGGGTTATCTCACCTTCCAGGCTTGCCAGAGCGCCTTTCAGCACCGGCTGCGCCAGCGGTCCTTTCTGCCAGCAGGAGAGAGCAAAGCGCTCCTCCATTGCCATGCCGGTCATCCCGGCAAAGTGGCGGGCCATGATCTCCTGCTCGTGGTTCAGCACGTTGACGCATAGTTTGCCGTTGCCCTGGAAGACCGGGTTCATGGCGCTGTTGGCGTTGATGCAGACCATGACCGAGGGCGGGGTGTCCGTGACCGAACAGACGGCGGTGGCGGTAATGCCGCAGCGACCCGCATCGCCCTCGGTAGTGACCACATTCACCGCCGCCGACAGGCTGGCCATCGCGTCTCGAAAACGCAGGCGTTCTTCAGATTGCATTGAAACCTCCCGCTGCGTTATTTCAGCAGCTTATCCAGCATATTGATATCAGTGTTGTTGTGCAGGTGCGGTACGGTCCAGCCGTGCTGGTCGTACTCGGACATGCAGCGGTCAACCATCGCCATCATCTTGTCCATGTTGCCGGAGCTTTGCGCCTGACGCAGGCATTGCAGGCGGATCTCATCCTGGCTACCGGAGTAGTTGATTTCGTACAGCTCGTGACGTCCGCCAAACTCGCTGCCGATGGCATCCCACATCAGTTTCAGAATCTTGATGCGTTCGACATGATCCATCCCGTTGGAGCCGCGCACGTACTTCGCCAGGTACTGGTCGATCTGCGGGTTGTTCAGGTCCCGCGCGCTGGACGGCAGGTAGATCAGCCCGGAGGTCACGTTACGTTCGATGATGTTCTTGATCTTCGCATAGGCCATTGGCGCCATCACGCGGTAGGTCTGTAACGCCGCGTGGTCAGGCAGATACGCGCCGTTTACCCACGGCGTGGCTTCGGAGCACATGGAGTCGCTCAGCGCCCAGAACATGTTGCGCCATGCCACCACTTCGCCGAGATCCGCCTGCACGCCGCGGAACTCGAGGGTGCCGGTACACTCCAGCGACTTCTTCAGCAGAGCGGTGATGAAGTCGAGCTTCACTGCCAGACGCACGCAGGCCTGAAGCGGGTACATGCGGGCGAAGCCACCTTCCATCGTCCAGCGACGGCAGCGGTCGAAATCACGGTAGATCAGCACGTTTTCCCACGGGATCAGCACATGATCCATTACCAGAATGGCGTCGTTCTCGTCAAAGCGGCTGGAGAGCGGGTAGTCGTACGGAGAGCCTGTCGCCCCTGCCACCATCTCGTATGAGGCGCGGGAGATCAGCTTCACCCCTTCGGCATCCATCGGCGCGACGAACATCAGCGCGAAGTCCGGGTTTTCGCCCATCACCTGCGCAGAACCAAAACCGATCATGTTGTAGTGGGTCAATGCCGAGTTGGTGGCCACCACTTTCGCGCCGCTGACGATGATCCCGGCGTCGGTCTCTTTCTCCAGCTTGATGTAAACGTCTTTCACCTCGTCCGCCGGTTTATGGCGATCGATCGGCGGGTTGACGATGGCGTGGTTAAAGTACAGGCCGGTTTCCTGAATACGGGTGTACCAGTTGCGGGCGTTCTGCTCGAACTGACCGTAGAAGGCAGGGTTAGCGCCGAGCGCGCAGCCGAACGCGGCTTTGTAGTCCGGCGTACGCCCCATCCAGCCGTAGCTCAGGCGCGACCACTCGGCGATGGCGTCACGCTGCTGGCGCAGATCGTCGGCACTTTTCGCCACGCGGAAGAATTTATGAGTGTAGCCGCCGCTGCCGGTATCGGTACCCCAGCAGAGGGTATCCTGCATGTCTGGCTTGTGCAGGGCATCGTACATCTGGGCGATGGACGCCGCCGCATTGCGAAATGCCGGGTGGGTAGTGACGTCCTTAACGCGCTCGCCGTAGATATAAATCTCACGGCCATCTTGCAGGCTTTTTAAATACTCTTCACCGGTTAACGGACGTTTGGCATCAGCGCGGAAATCTTCAGGCTTCATAGGGACCTCGTATCGGAAGATGGTTGTTAAATTTATGTTTTGTTTTTGTTGTTTAATTGAAGCTTGAGACAGGCGGAACGTGAAGGGACGATTGGGACAACGGCAGGTACTTTTCGGGTGAGAGGTGGTTTTGTGATCTGTGCGGCTTTTCGGCGGGTGGCGCTGCGCTTACCCGCCCTACGAACCGTTATGCGTTCAGGAAACCGGTACTTTCTGCGCCCGGTATGCGCTGGGTGAGCACCCCGTCAGTCGGTTAAAAAAACGGGCGAAATAGGCCGGATCTTTAAACCCCAGCTGCCAGGCAATTTCGCTCACTGTGCTGTCGGAAAACAGCAGCAAACGCCTGGCTTCCCGCAGCTGGCGGTCGAAGATCAGCCGTTTCGGCGAGCGGTTGGCGAAGCGGCGACAGATATCGGTCAGGCGAGATTCGGTGAGATGCAATTCGCTGGCATACTCCGGAACCGTCCAGTGCTCGTGGTAATGAGCATCTGTCAGCTGGTTAAAGCGCTGAAAAAGCTTCAGCTCACCGCGCATGCCGCCTGACGCGTGGTCGTCGAGCTTCGCGTTGCGCAGCAGCAGGGTAAAAACGGCCTGGGCCAGCAGGACCAGCGTATGCTCGCGACCGGGCAGTTGTTCCGTGGATTCCCGGGCAATCAGCTGCCAGTAGTGCTTCAGCGCCGCCAGCTCGTCAGGCCTGTCGGCAAGCGACAGGCAGATCCCCGGCAGGCCGAACGCTTCCCGCGTACCGGGGTAGAGCACTTCTAACAGCGGCCAGATGAGATCCTCGCGCACCGTCAGCACGTGGCCGTCGCTGTCGGATTCGGTAATAAACGCGTGCGGCACCGACGGTGGCGTTAGCACGAACAGCGGCGCCTGCACCGAGTAACGGTGGTCGTCGAGCTGGAGCTCAATCTGCCCGGTGTCGAGAAAATGCATCTGAAAATACTGGTCGTGGCGGTGCGCCTGCATGTCGCGGCCAAAAAAGGCCGCCATGCGGGCAAACGACTGGTAGTGCACATCGTCGGTGCCCAGACTTTCGTCGTAATCCTTGCTGATATCAATGTTGGCGATGGGGCTCTGGCACATGATCGTTCCTCTGTTGATCCCGCTGCGTCATCGGAATGCGCGTCAGCACCAGCGCGCCCACCACCAGCAGACCCGCCACGAACCACAGTCCCGAGCTGAAGCTGCCGGTCGCGTCGCGCAGAATACCTATCAGCAATGGGCTGACGGCAGACCCGACGTTGCCGATGGCGTTGATCACCGCCAGCGCCACCGCGCGGGATTGCAGGCTAATAACCTGATCCGGCGTGGTCCAGAATATCGCCATGGCGGTAAACGATCCGGTTGAGGCCATGATGATGCCAAGCAGCTGGATCAGGCTGTGATCGGTCGCCGAGGCCAGCATCCATCCCGCCGCTGCAAACAGATACGGCAGGATGGTGTGCTTTTTTCGCTCTTTCAGCCTGTCGGAGCGGCGGCTCCACCAGATCATCCCGAGGATGGTACAAAACTGCGGGATCGCCGCCAGCAGGCCAATCACGATATTGCTGCTGCCGGTGTTGAAGCTTTGCAGGATCTGCGGCGTCCAGATGTTGATCGCGCTCAGCGTATTCGTCAGGCAGAAGTAGGCCAGCGTGTAGAGCAGCACGGCGGGCGTCAGCACCTCGCGCAGCGTCGAGCGCGGCGTGGCGGCGTGCGCAATGGCCAGCTCCTGTTCGCGGGCGATCATCGTTTTGAGTGCCTGCTTTTCGTCATCATCCAGCCAGGTGGCCTGATCCGGGGTGTCGTTAAGGTAGAACCAGGTCACCACGCCGAGCACCACCGATGGCAGCCCCTCCAGCAGGAACAGCCACTGCCAGCCCTTCAGGTTCCACAGCCCGTCCATCGCCAGAATGTACCCGGAGAGGATCGAGCCGAGCATCATGGTCACCGGCATGGCGATCATAAACAGCGCGTTGGCGCGGGCGCGGTGATACGCCGGGAACCACCAGGTGAGATAGACCAGAATGCCCGGCAGGAAACCGGCTTCGGCAATGCCCACCAGCATGCGCAGGACGTAGAGCGTTTCGGGGCTGGTGGCGAACATGGTGCAGGTAGAGGCGATGCCCCACACCACCATGATCCCGGCGATCCAGCGGCGGGCGCCGACCTTCGCCAGCATGATGTTGCTGGGGATACCGCACAGCACGTAGGTCACGTAAAACAGCGTCGCGGCCAGGCCAAACATGGTTGACGTGAGGCCCAGATCTTTGCCCATCGTCAGCCCGGCAAAGCCGATGTTGATGCGATCAAGAAACGAGAAAACAAACAGGATAAAAAGAAACACGATCAAACGACGGAACAGCTTATTAATAACGCGATGTTCAACAGCTTTATTATGCAGGGTTGAGGTCGTCATGTTGCGCTCCACATCGTACGTTTAGTAGACGGATTTATTGTTATCAACTGCTGTGGTGACGTCGGTAAAGCGGGCCGCCAGCGCTTCGGCGCTGCGGGCGAGCAGGGTGGTATCCACGCCGACCGCGACAAACAACGCGCCGAGGCTGAGATAGCGTTTTGCCAGCTGTTCATTCGCCATCAGGATGCCGGGCGCTTTGCCCGCGCTGAGGATCTGCGCGATCGCCTGTTCAATGGCGGCCTGCACCTCCGGGTGCTGCGGATTACCGGCGAAGCCCATGTCGGCGCTCAGATCCGCCGGGCCGATAAACACGCCGTCCACCCCTTCCACGTCCAGGATCTGCGGCAGGTTTTTCAGCGCCTCGCGAGTTTCGATTTGCACCAGCACGCACATGGCGTCGTTAGCCTGATGCAGATACTCCGGGATGCGGTTCCAGCGCGACGCCCGCGCCAGCGCGCTGCCGACGCCGCGAATGCCGGCAGGCGGATAGCGGGTGGCGCTGACCGCCAGACGGGCTTCGTCGGCGTTTTGCACCATCGGCACCAGCAGGGTTTGCGCCCCCACGTCCAGCAACTGCTTGATCTGCACCGGATCGTTCCACGACGGGCGCACCACCGGCTGGCTGGGATAAGGGGCGATGGCCTGTAGCTGAGTCAGGATGGTTTGCACGCTGTTCGGCGCGTGCTCTCCGTCGATCAGCAACCAGTCAAAACCGGCCCCGGCCAGTAGCTCAGCGCTGTAGCTGCTGGTCAGCCCCAGCCACAGGCCGATTTGTGGCTTTCCGGCTTTCAGCGCGGTCTTAAATGCGTTTTCCATGGTGCACTCCTACACAAAGCGGCAACTGATGGAGCCCATGTTGCCGTAGTCGACGTGGAAGGTGTCGCCTCTGCTGGCGGCAACCGGGCGGGTAAACGAGCCGCCGAGGATGATCTGGCCTGGCTCAAGCTGCACGTCGTATGGCGCGAGTTTGTTCGCCAGCCACGCCACGCCGTTCGCCGGGTGGTTAAGCACGCCTGCGGCGACCCCGGTCTCTTCGATCACGCCGTTGCGGTAGAGCAGGGCGGAGATCCAGCGCAGATCCAGCTCGTCGGGTTTAATCGGGCGGCCGCCGAGGATCACGCCCGCGTTGGCGGCGTTATCGGAGATGGTGTCGAACACCTTGCGCGGGCGCTGGGTTTCCGGGTCAACGTTATGGCAGCGGGCGTCGATCAGCTCCAGGGCGGGGATGACGTAATCCGTGGCGTTGTAGACGTCGAAGATCGTGCAGTTCGGGCCGCGCAGCGGTTTTGCCAGCACGAAGGCCAGCTCCACTTCGATGCGCGGGACGATAAAGCGATCCACGGGGATGTCGCTGCCGTCGTGGAAGAACATATCGTCCAGCAGCGCGCCGTAGTCCGGCTCGCTGATCTGCGAGCTGGCCTGCATCGCTTTGGAGGTGAGGCCGATCTTGTGGCCTTTCAGCACGCGGCCTTCGGCGATTTTCAGGCTCACCCATTCGCGCTGGACGGCGTAGGCGTCTTCAATGGTGATCTCCGGGTACTCCAGCGAGATCGCGCGGATCTGCTCCCGGGATTGTTCCGCCTGATGCAGGCGGTGGGCGATCAGGGTATGGGTGTGTTTGTCGAGCATGGCGTATCCTTTGTGCGGCTGTTGCCGGGTGGCGCTTCTCTTACCCGGCCTACGGTTCGGTGCTGCTGTTGCCGGGTGGCGCTGCGCTTACCCGGCCTACGGTTTGGGGCCGTTGTAGGCCCGGTAAGCGCAGCGCCACCGGGCGAGCAAACGGCTACTTAAACAACGCGTGCACGTTGTTCTGCTTGTAATTAAGCGTCGGGTGCAGCTCGTCGAGCTCGAACGACAGCGCCAGATAGCGGGCGGCCATCAGCTCTGCAAAATGCGTTTTGATCAGCGCAAACAGCATCTCCCCCACGGCTTCCCGGCTTTCCAGGCTGCGCCCCGCGCCAATCTTCAGCGTCATATGCACAAAGGCGTAATCGTGCTTACCGTCTGCCATCTGCCAGGTGTCCAGCCAGTGGGCGCGGCTGCGGATGCCGCCGATGGGGAAGATGCCCGTGGCGGCGAGCGCCTCGTTCACTTTGGCGAACAGCCCTGGCAGGTCGGCCTGCTCGCGGATGTTGTCGGTACATTCAGCAATAAAATGCGGCATGGTGGCTCCTTACGCGGGCAGCGGGAAAACGGCGTTGACCTGGCCGGTGCCGGAGCTGGCGAACAGCTCGGTGAGAAACTCCACCTTACCGTCGTATTTGTCCCAGCCGAGCATCCCCAGCAGCATCACCGTGTCGTGCATATTGCCCTCGCCGTAGCAGTAGTCGGCGTACTCCGGCAGCATGCTGCAAAACTCCTTGAACTGACCCTCGCGCCACAGCTTCACCACGCGCTCGTCCATCTGACGGTCAAACTCGCGGGTGTAGCTGTTCATCCCTTCCTCCGCGCGCTGGTCGTCGATAAAGCGGTGCGAGAGCGAGCCGCTGGCAAGCACCGCCACGGTGCCGTCGTATTTTTCGATGGCACTGATGATGGCCTCGCCAAGCCTGCGGCTGTCGGCGAAGTCGTGAACCGTGCAGAACGCCGAGATGGAGATCACTTTGAAGTGCTTATCCGCATTCATGTAGCGCATCGGCACCAGCGTGCCGTACTCCAGCTTCAGGCTCGGGATGTTGTGCGCCTTGGCGCGAACGCCAAGCTTCACCGCTTCGTCGGCAATCAGCTGGCCGAGTTCCGGGTTGCCGTCGTAGTCGTAGGTCATGTCGCGAATAAAATGCGGCAGCTCGTTGCTGGTGTAGACGCCCGAAAAATGGTCCGCGCAGTTGATGTGATACGCGCTGTTCACCAGCCAGTGGGTGTCGAAGACGATAATGGTGTCCACGCCCAGCTCGCGGCAGCGCTTGCTGATCTCTTTATGCCCGTCGATGGCCGACTGGCGGCAGCCGTGGTTTTTGCCCGGCAGTTCAGAGAGATACATTGACGGAACGTGTGTGATTTTTGCTGCCAAGGCTAATTTTCCCATGATCAGATCCCCCACTTTGGAATCGGATGGTCGCCCATGGAGATACAGACGTTCTTCATCTCCGCGAAGACCTCGAAGCTGTACTCGCCGCCCTCACGCCCGGTGCCGGAGGCCTTCACGCCGCCAAACGGCTGGCGCAGGTCGCGCACGTTCTGGGTGTTGACGAACACCATGCCCGCTTCGATGCTGCGCGCCAGACGCAGCACTTTGCTGACGTCCTGGGTCCAGATGTAAGATGCCAGGCCGTACTCCACGTCGTTCGCCAGGCGCAGCCCTTCCGCTTCGTCCTTAAACGGCAGCAGGCAGGCCACTGGCCCGAAGATCTCCTCCTGCGCCACGCGCATGCGGTTATCGACATCCGCCAGCACGGTCGGGCGCAGGAAGTTGCCGCCTTTCAGGTGCGCAGGCAGATCGGTCGGTTTGTCCGGGCCGCCCGCCAGCAGGGTTGCCCCCTCTTCAATGCCGAGGCGGATATAGCCGGAGACTTTTTCCCAGTGCTGCTGGCTGATGAGCGCGCCAATCTGGGTGTTCGGATCGGTCGGGTCGCCCACGCGCAGGCGGTTGGCGCGCTCGGCAAAGCGTTTGACGAACTCCGGGTAGATGCTCTGCTGGATGAAGATGCGCGAGCCGGCGGTGCAGCGTTCGCCGTTGATGGAGAAAATGGTGAACAGGGCGGCGTCCAGCGCGCGCTCGATGTCTGCGTCTTCGAAAATCAGCACCGGCGATTTGCCGCCCAGCTCCATGGAATACTTCTTCAGCCCGGCGTTTTTCATGATGTTGCGCCCGGTGGCGGTACCGCCGGTGAAGGAGACGGCGCGCACGTCGTGATGGCGCACCAGCGCGTCGCCCGCCGTGGCGCCATAGCCCTGCACCACGTTGAGCACGCCCGCCGGAATGCCCGCTTCGAGGGCCAGCTCGCCCAGACGGTCGGCGGTCAGCGGGGAGAGTTCAGACATCTTCAGCACCGCGGTATTCCCTAAGGCCAGGCACGGCGCGACCTTCCAGGTGGCGGTCATAAACGGCACGTTCCACGGCGACACCAGCGCGCAAACCCCCACCGGCTGCACCAGGGTGTAGTTGAGCATCTTGTCGTCGACCGGGTAGGTTTTGCCGTTCATCTGCTGGCACACCTCGGCGAAGAACTCGAAGTTGTGCGAGGCGCGCGGAATGAGCACGTTTTTGGTCTGGTGGATCGGCAGGCCGGTGTCGGCGGTTTCCATCGCGGCAATGTCCGGCACGTTCTGGTCAATCAGATCCCCCAGGCGACGCATCAGGCGCGCGCGCTCCTTCATCGGCAGGTTGGCCCATTTCGGAAACGCCTCTTTGGCGGCGGCAACGGCCTGATGGATTTCGGCTTCGCCGCCGGAGGCCACTTCTGCCAGCACCTCGCCGGAGGCCGGGTTAGTGGTTTGGAAGTACTCACTTCCGGCGACGTTTTTACCGTTGATCCAGTGGTTAATCTTTTTCATTTTGCAGTCTCCTCACTGACAATTCGGTTTACCAGACGGCCTACGCCTTCCACTTCCACCACCACCTCATCGCCCGGCACCACGTCGGACAGCCCCTTCGGCGTGCCGGTGGCAATCATGTCGCCCGGTTGCAGGGTCATAAAATCGCTCAGATACGCAATCAAGTAGGGGATGCTGAAGATCAGGTCTGCCGTGGTGCCTTCCTGACGCAGTTCACCGTTGACGTAGGTGCGAAGACGAAGGTTGTGCGGGTCAGGAATGGCTTCTTTTGGCACCACGTTCGGGCTGATGGGGGTCAGCCCGTCGCGGCTTTTCACCCGCAGGTTCGGGCGATAGTAGTTTTCGAGATAATCGCGGATGGCGTAGTCGTTGCACACCGTGTAGCCCGCAACATAGTCCATCGCCTCGGCTTCGCTGACCTTGCGCGCGGTTTTGCCGATGACCACCACCAGCTCGGCTTCGTAATGCATGTACTCGATATTGTTCGGGCGCACCGACGTCTGGTTGTCGCCGTTAAAGGTATTCGGCGCTTTGATAAACACCAGCGGCTCGGTGGGTGGCTTGAAGTCCAGCTCGCTGGCGTGGTCGGCATAGTTCAGACCGAGGGCAAACAGCGTGGCGTGCGGCGGCGTGCGCGAAGCGATGGCAACGTCGCGTTCCTCCACCACCGGGTTTTCCAGCGGCGGAAATCCTTCTGCCAGAATACGTACCCGATCGCCCGGGCGAACTTCGACGCGGCTTTGCGGAGTGCCGAGCAATATCGCATCGCCGGGGTTCAGGGTTGCAAATTCGCTCAGGGCGCTCAGCAGTTCGGCGGCGTTGCGGTGCAGATCGGCCGTGTTCCAGTGGTCCGCTTCGCGGCCGTTGATCTCGGTGATGATGGTCAGATTATCCACATTATCAACGGCGACAGGTTCGCCGAGCGGGCAAAATCCATCCCGGCATTTGGCTTTGATCGCCGGACGGTAGAAGCTCTCTTCCGGCAGGCTGATTTCGTTAGCCAGCGCGTAGCCGGCGATGTACGCCGCCGCCTCTTCAACGCGTACTTTGCTGGCGGTTTTGCCCACCACCAGCGCCACCGTCGCGCCGCTTAACACGGTTTCTCCCTGCGGGAAGGGAATCGGTTCGCCTGCGCGGATAACAGTGTTATGTGGCTTGATAAACCACACCGCCGTTTTTGGCGGCGCGTTATAGGGGGCTTTTTCAAACGCCTCAGCCCAGGCCACACGCTGGCTTTGGTGGTTTAGCGCTACGGCAAAAACAGTACCTTTCATTCCCATACTCCTCAAACCGGCTGTCCGGTTTTGATTTCATTAATATGTTAATGATCTGGTTTTATGCTTTTGCTGTTCGTTTCGCAATCAGAAGTGAATAATTTGTGATGCAAATAACAATAAATTTACATAAAAGGGTGAATTGATATTTAAATCAATAAGTTAAAAAAATAGCTTTGTTTCTGTTAGACTTTTTGGGTTAAAACGTGTTGTCTATAAAAGCATCTGTTTTTAATTGTTTATTTGTTAATGATGTAAGGGGTAGATGATGCATGACTCATTAACCATCGCGCTGTTGCAGGCGCGTGAAGCGGCGATGGGCTACTTCCGCCCGATAGTGAAGCGGCATAATCTGACCGAGCAGCAGTGGCGTATCGTCCGCGTGCTGGCCGAGCATCCCTCCATGGATTTTCACGATCTGGCGTTCCGCACCTGTATTTTGCGCCCAAGCCTGACCGGCATTCTGACGCGGATGGAGCGCGACGGTCTGGTGCTGCGCTTAAAACCGGTGACTGACCAGCGCAAGCTGTACGTGTCGCTGACGAAAGAAGGCAACGCGCTGTACCAGCGTGCTCAGGCTCAGGTGGAAGAGGCGTACCAGCAGATAGAGGCGGAATATACGCCTGAGAAGATGAAGCAGCTCACGGCGCTGCTGGAAGAGTTTATTGAACTTGGAAACCGACATATCGCCGCGAGGGACGAAGCGTAAAAACCCTAAATTCCAGGATGATTTTCGTAAAGTTTTCTCATGCCAGGCCGAATATTCTGTATCTGCCTGAGGAAAGAGAAAACATGTTAAACCGAATCAAGATTGTCACCAGCTTACTGCTGGTTTTAGCGATATTTGGCCTTTTACAACTCACGTCTGGTGGTCTTTTCTTCAATGCCCTGAAGCATGACAAAGAGAATTTCACCATCCTGCAAACCATTCGCCAGCAACAATCCACCCTGAACGGTAGCTGGGTGGCGCTGCTGCAAACCCGTAACACCCTGAACCGCGCGGGTATCCGCTATATGATGGATCAGAACAATATCGGCAGCGGCTCAACCGTCGCCGAGCTGATGCAGATTGCCTCTGCGTCTCTGAAACAGGCGGAAAAAAACTGGGCGGATTACGAAGCGCTGCCGCGCGACCCGCGTCAGAGCGACGCTGCGGCACTGGAAATCAAACGTAATTACGATATTTACCATGGCGCGCTGGCTGAGCTGATCCAGCTGCTGGGGGCGGGCAAAATCAATGAGTTCTTCGACCAGCCGACCCAGAGCTATCAGGATGGCTTTGAGAAGCAGTACGTCAACTACCTGCAACAGAACGACGCGCTGTATCAGACCGCGGTTGAAGACAGCAACAGCTCTTACCGCCAGGCTATCTGGGTGCTGATTAGCGTGCTGGCTGCGGTGCTGGTGGTGATTGTTGCCGTCTGGCTGGGTATTCGTCAGGCGCTAATTTCGCCGCTGAACCGTCTGATTGACAGCATTCGTCATATCGCCAGCGGCGACCTGGTGAAGCGCATCGACGTGGAAGGCTCCAACGAGATGGGTGTACTGGCTGACTCCCTGCGCCATATGCAGGGCGAGCTGGTGCGTACCGTGGGTGACGTGCGTAACGGCGCCAACGCCATTTACAGCGGTGCGAGCGAAATCTCGATGGGCAATAACGATCTCTCATCCCGTACCGAACAGCAGGCTGCCTCTCTGGAAGAGACCGCCGCCAGCATGGAACAGCTGACTGCCACCGTGAAGCAGAACGCCGAGAACGCCCGTCAGGCGAGCAACCTGGCGCTGAGCGCGTCTGAAACCGCGCAGAAAGGCGGCAAGGTGGTGGATAACGTGGTGCAGACCATGCGTGACATCGCCGGCAGTTCGCAGAAAATCGCCGATATCATCAGCGTGATCGACGGGATTGCCTTCCAGACCAATATTCTGGCGCTGAACGCGGCGGTAGAAGCGGCGCGTGCGGGCGAGCAGGGGCGTGGTTTTGCGGTGGTTGCAGGTGAAGTCCGAAACTTGGCGCAGCGCAGCGCGCAGGCGGCTCGCGAGATCAAGAGCCTGATTGAAGACTCCGTGGGGCGCGTGGAAATTGGTTCAACGCTTGTTGAAAGCGCGGGTGAAACCATGGGTGAGATCGTGAATGCGGTAACGCGCGTGACGGATATCATGGGCGAAATCGCGTCTGCGTCTGACGAGCAGAGCCGCGGTATTGACCAGGTTGGGCTGGCGGTGGCTGAGATGGATCGCGTGACCCAGCAGAACGCCTCGCTGGTGGAAGAGTCTGCGGCGGCGGCCGCGGCACTGGAAGAGCAGGCGAGCCGTCTGACGCAGGCCGTTGCGGTGTTCCGTATTCAGCAGGAACAGATGAAGGCGCGCGAGTTCGCCTCGGCGAAAAGCGTTGCCGCACCGGTAGTGGCGCGTAAACCGGCGACCGCAGACGCGGGCGATAACTGGGAAACGTTCTGACGCTGTGCGTTTCGCCGGGTAGCGGCTGCGCCTGACCCGGCCTACGGATTGTGCGTTTCGCCGGGTGGCGGCTGCGCCTTACCCGGCCTACGGATTGTGCGTTTCGCCGGGTGGCGGCTACGCCTTACCCGGCCGGCGGAATTGGGTTTTGTAGACCCGGTAAGCGCAGCGCCACCGGGCGATCTTACAGAGGCAGGCGCATGGCGCAGCGGGAACCATACGCTAAACCGTGCGCCGTCTCTTCCTCGCGTTTCTGGCGCAGTTCCGGCGTCAGCGTCGTCATCATTTCAAACCCTAATCGCCTGTAGAAGGGCGCATTCCACGGGACATCACGAAACGTCGTTAACGTCAGCGAGTTCAGCCCCAGACTGCGGGCATGCGCGGCGGCACGGGCGATTAACTGGCGTCCAAGACCTCGTCCCTGCCAGTCCAGGTGAACCGACAGTTCCACAATAAACAGCGACGATGGATGAGCTTCGGCGAGAATAAAACCCACGGGCCTGTCGTCAGCCAGCGCCAGCCAGCTTAATCCGCGTCCGGCGTAACCGAGGTGATCTTCAACAGAAATAACCTCATTGTCTGCCAGCCAGGCCAGCTCAGGAACGTCGCGAAACCGCTGCCCCGCCGCGCGTTCAATGGCGGGCAGGGCAGCGACGTTGTCGAGGCGCGTCGGGCGAAGAGTGAACGCCGTCATCAGCCAGCGCTGCTCACAATTTTAATCTCCACCATGCCGATCCCCAGCTTGCGCGGAGCGTGACCGAGAATATTCCCTTCGTTAGTGGACTGCGGATCGGGTGGCACAATGACCAGCGTATTGCTGCGCGTTGGGTTATCGAAATGCAGCGTGCTGGTGGTGACATCGTTGCTCAGCGTCAGCGTCTGTTCTTTATCACCGACGCGCACCGGTATAGGACGGTTTGCGTTGGGACCAAATGCCCTGGCGGTGATCACCAGATCGAATTTCTCCGGAAGCGGATGGGTATACTCAATTTTCACCTCATCGCCCAACTGCGCGTTAGACCAGCGCCCCCAGGATTCCGGCCGTGAAATACCGCTGAACTGCTTCACCTCTTCCGGCGCGCCGGCAACATTAAAGATGAAGCTGTCTGCTTTATAACGAATGTCGTTGTCGACGATTTTCAGCAGGTCTACGTTGCGCTGATAGCGTGCGGTATCAATAATCGTATCTTTAAACGCGGTTTTTCCCTGCCACTGCGGTTTGTCAACGTGTTGCACGGTCTGCTCGCCGCCGAGTTGCCCCTGAGAAACGCACCAGTCGGTGGACAGCGACAGCTGTTGCGACCAGAGCTGGCCCATTTTGTAGCATTTGTCGACCCAGACGAAATTATCGCGCGGGACAAATTCCGCCAGCTGGAAGCGCAGTGGCGCGGAGTATTCGCTTTCCGGCAGCGGCTCGACGCGGTTATCCGACACGCGCAGCAGCAGCGGCAGGCGGAAATGGCTGCCGGAGAACGCGATCATTTTTTTATCCTGATCGATGGTGAAGTCTTTTATCTCTTTCGGGAAGTTCCACAGACGAATGATATCCGGCTTCCAGGCGAGGATTTTTTCCTTCATGTTGAGGAAGATTTCCGACAGGGACTGGCCCGACAGCGTACTGCGACCCAGGCCAATGAAGTTATCGCCACCCAGAATATCCAGCACGGTAGCGCCGTTATCCATCGAGTTACGTTTAGCGGCAATGATCTCCTGCTGCGGTTTATCGCCGCGCAGCACAAAGAACAGGTTGCTGCGATCCAGCTTATTCAGCTCATCCCAGGCGCTGTTTTTCATCGCCAGATGGTCAGATGAGACGACGATGACCGTATTTTTGAAATACGGCGACGCTTTGATTTTCTCGATTAACGCCGCGATATGCTCCTGGCTACAGGTCACGGCGCTGAACGACTTGTTGTTTTTACCGTCAATGTCATAGCCCTGACGTTTACAGGTGCGTGAGACGAAACCATCCGGATGATGCGTGTCAACGGTCAACGCAAACAGCGAGAAGCGTTTACCGGCGCGGGAAAGCTCCTCGAATTTCTTCCAGGTTTCATCCAGAACGGTATCGTCGTAAAAGCCCCAGTCGTTGCGGTAGGCCGGATCGGCCACCGTGGTTTTCAGCTCTTCGGAACCATACAAGTGATCGAAACCGTGGGATTTCAGGAACACATCTTTCCCGGCAAAGCGCAGGTTAGCGCCCTGCATAAAGTAGTTTTCATAGCCCGAGTTTTTCAGGATATCGCCGAGGCAAATGTTCTGCGGGAAGAAGCTCGACATCGAGGCGGAGGCGTTGCCTTCAAACGGGGCAAACAGCGGAATGCCGCACTGGGAGGCCACCATCCCTGCGATGGTGTAATCCGTGCCAGGGAGCTGCATGGTGTGGCTGAAGTCGAGGCCCTGGTTTTTCAGTGCGCCAAGCTCTGGCGTCAGGTTCGGGAAAGCATCGTTATCAAAATAGGTGCGTTCCAGACTTTCGCCGTAGATATAGACCAGGTTGAGTCTGGGATTGTCGATCTTCTTCGAGGGTTCTTTGTAATAGGCCGCAAAGTCCGGATCGCCATCGCGCGACTGGGATTTTACCAGCTCGGTAATTTGATGGAATGCCGGGCTGGCATCCACGGAGGCCAGCGCCAGGCACAGCGCCAGCAGGCTGTAGCCATGATGATGCGGACGGTGACGGCGACGGCGCAGAACCCAGGCCAGCGCGGCGAAGATGCCCACCAGGGCGACCACCAGCCCCAGACCCGGAAGGATGTACTTACCCACACCAGCGCCGGTCAGGCTGTTGGTCAACGTGTAGAGCACCGCGTCGTTAATACCGTCGCCGGTAAAGTAATCGCTGGCATATAACGTAATGTTTAAAACAATAAAAATGCCGAGCACCACCAGGGTGGCCACAAACCACCAGGTGTGACGACCGGCTTTCCAGGCATAAACGCCGATGGAAGCCAGGAAAAGGACAAGGGACATTAACTCTGACAACAGCAGATCCTCATCATGCCGGACGCTTAGCCGGCTAATTGCTTATTTTTTGGGTAATACAATGTAATTGCGATGTCGCTTAGCTGCAATTTTAGTGTCACGAAAGTGTGCTGTTGTTAGGATTTGGTTTATAAAATCGGATTTTTGAATACAGTCGCATCGTGGCACACGGAGGCTGAGGTGGTGGCAGGGGGTAAAAAAACGCACTTCACGCCGCGGTGTAAGACTAACGTAATAAACCCGGCGTGTTGTTGCAGAAAATGGGAGGCGATCAGGAGAGGAAATTAACGCCTTGTTTCAGCACCAGATCGCAGGCTTTCGTTTTCACCTGTTTCGCCAGAGATGAATTTCCAAGGGTGCTGAGGTTCAGCTGCTGGCCATTTTGCGCGTTCAGCAGACCCTGAATACCGTCCATATAGTTGGTGTCCACTTTCTGCTCCTGGGTGTCCAGACCCAGTTTACCCAGCACCTGGTTTTTGATGTTTTCGGTATCGGTAACGGAAGCCAGTTTCTGCTTCGCGCAGTATTCCAGAATGCCCGCCGCGTTGTTCATCGTTCCGGCGCTCAGGCTTTGGGAGCTGTTACTCAGCAGGCCGGTGAGGGACGAGGCTGACAGCCCGCCCTGGGAAGTGCCGCTCTCTTTGGTTAACTCACTTGCTGCGCTGGAGAGCGACTCCTGCCATGATGCGGCCTGCGCTGCGCCAGTCACCAGCAGGGCGCCAGTAAGGATGCTGATAAGAAACTGTTTTTTCATAATGATTTACTCAACAAGGTCCGTTTTGGGCCAAAAGTGGGTTCAGTATATACCTCTGCTCTTCCGGTGCTCCCTGGAAATATCTTAATACTCTTTGCCGGTGACGCGGCTGCGATAGCTGTCCCAGTCGAAGATGACGTACAGGCTGTTACCCAGCTTCATGCGATCCATCACCCGCTCGCCAAGAAGTCGGGTCATCTCGTCGATATTGTGGTTCGTCAGCATACCGGTTGGGCGTTTTGACGACGAACGGCGATCGACAATCTGGTTGATGATCACTTTTTCGTAGCGGGACTCCGTCTGGACGCCGATCTCGTCGATGACCAGCAAATCCACGTTACTCAAATCATTCAGCAGCTGTTCTTCGCTGGTTTCGCGGTTACTGAATGTGTCCTTCATGGCGGACATAATATCGGCCACGGTGATAATCAGCACTGACTTCCCGCGCAGCAGCAGCTCGTTGCAGATAGCGGCCGCAAGGTGATTTTTCCCCGTGCCGGGTTTTCCGCTAAAGATGAAGCTGGCAATGTTGCCGTCAAATTCATCCACGTACTGGCGCGCCTGGTTGAGGGCGTTCATCTGCCCCTGTGACTCGACCTTATAATTCTCGAAGGAGCAGTTCTGGTGCAGAGGGCGAATGCCCGAGCGGTTAAAGGTGCGCTGCATTTTCATCGCGCGGTTTTCGCGGGCGAGGGCAGCCGCGCGAATTTTACCTTGCTCTTTTTGCCATGCCAGCAGCTCTTCACCGGTGGTGAAGGCGGGCTTCACGTTTGCGGGCATCATCTTCTGCAAACGTTTCATCAGGTCGCCGACGTTTTTCATTTCGCACCTCGGAATCCATCAGGGATTTTTTTGTCCGGTTCTGAAAAGGCATTGATATCACGTTTTGGCTGGCCATTGTTGCTGGCGCGGTTGATTTGCAGACTGCGCGCGAACTTTTGCTGCCACTGAACATGGTGGAAGACTTTTCCTTCAGCCTGCCAGTAAGCGGTAAAGGCCGCCAGCTCTTCTGGCGTCGCGGGCTGCGCGAGGGCTATTCCCCATAAGGCCGCCTGCCGCTGAAAATCGGCGTCCGGCTGCCAACCGGCGTACATGGGAAATTTCCCCATTGGAACGGCCACCGGGGCGCTGGCGGGTTCGTCAAAAAACTGATTATCCAGCATGACATCGCTCGCCGGACGCGACAGCTTCGCTTCAATTTCCAGAAGCTGCGCCAGACGTTCCGGCGTGACCGCATAAAACGCCGGGGCGTTGTCGGCAAATACCGCGAGCGTGCCGCCTTCGGCGTGCGTCAACACACCGCGAGGATCGCGCATAAAGGCATCGATGCCAGCAATGCTGGTGGTCAGGATTCTGGAGGACATAACACTTTCTCAACTGATTACTACGGGCGTGATTGAGGGTTATGGTAGCACAGAGAGAGGAGAGGAAAGGAGAGGATTTCCCCGGCGGCGTTACGCTTACCGGGGCTAAAATCACAGGCGGCAGTTTACGCGATGATGTTCAGCGTCACGTCGATATTGCCGCGCGTCGCGTTAGAGTACGGACAGACGATATGCGCTGCATCCACCAGTTTTTTGGCTTCCGCTGCATCCATCCCTTCAACGTGGATGTTCAGCTTCGCTTCGATACCAAAACCGGTTGGCAGCGGGCCAATCCCCACTTCGCCTTCAATAAAGGCGTCTTTTGGCAGAGCGAATTTGTCGCGTGCCGCAACGAACTTCATTGCGCCCAGGAAGCAGGCGGAGTAGCCCGCAGCGAACAGCTGTTCAGGGTTGGTTACTTCACCCCCCATGCCGCCCATCTCTTTTGGCACACCCAGTTTGACATCCAGAACGCCATCGGAAGACGTTGCGCGGCCATCACGGCCTCCGGTTGCTTTGGCTTTGGCAGTGTAGACAACTTTTTCTAAAGACATGGCAGGTTCCTCATCTTACGTTTATATGCACTATTAAATAGCGCGCGATGTATTAAGTTAGAATCAGACGCGTAAAGTATAGCCTTACGCGCGATGAAGCTGTTGGCGCAAAAGTTCGAGCTGTTGCTTGAGCGCCAGCATGGTGTCGGTATCACACTGCGCTGCACAGCCCACGGCGTGGGGTATCGTCACGGCCTGCTGTTGCAGCGCCCGACCCGCGTCGCTCAGGGTGACGGCGACCTGACGCTCATCCTGACGGGAACGCTGGCGGAAGATTAATCCTGCGCTTTCCAGGCGTTTCAGCAGGGGAGTCAGCGTGGCGGAATCCAGGAACAGCCGCTCGCCAATGTCTGACACCGTAATATCATCCTGCTCCCACAGCACCAGCATCACCAGGTATTGCGGATAGGTCAGGTTAAGCGGCGCCAGCAGTTGCCGGTAAAGCTTGTTAAGCGCCAGATTTGCCGAATAGAGGGCAAAACAGAGCTGGTTATCCAGCAGAAGCGCGTTGGTAGTGTCGTTCGTTTTTGCGTCCATGAAATGAATATAGATAGCGCACGATACAATTGCAAGCGATTTTATTATACGCGTGGACGTTTGCGGTAAAGCCATAATCCGGGGATCGACAGGCCGATGGAGAGCGCGCCCACAATCGACGAGGCTTTAAGGAAATTGCTCAGAAGCAGGATCATCTGCGGTTCGCTGTAGCCAAAGTGGCTGATTTTGACGGCGGAGATCATCGCCGTATAGGCTGAAATGCCCGGGAACATAGGAATGACTGCCGCCACGGTGAACACTTTCGGGTGCGCCAGATACCAGCGGGACCACTGAATACCGATGCTGCCGACCAGCATGGAGGCGATAAACGTCGACCATTCGATATTAAAGCCCGAGGTCATCATGATCATACGTGAGCCGTGGCCAATGGCACCCAGCAGCGCACACCAGGGTAATGCACGCTGTGGGACGTTAAACACCATCGCAAAGCCAACGGCGGGAAGGGCTGCCAGGAGCATGTCCTGCGCCAGTGCGAGCAGAAAATCCATCACGCCCATCCGCGTAACCCCCAGAGTGTCATGGCCATTACCACCCCGATACAGGTCGCCAGCGTCAGCAGGCTGGCTATCGCCCAGCGCGCCAGACCGGTGTTGATGTGGCCTTTGAACATATCAGCGACGGCGTTGATTAAGGGAAAACCCGGCACCAGCAGCAATACGCTGGCGGCCATCGCAACAGTAGGCGTGCTGGCGAAGTAAGGCTGGCGCAAAAGCAGGCCGGATACGGTTGTCGCCACGAACGCCGTGATGCAGAAGTTAATTTGCGGATGCAGTTGCCTGTGCGTCAACAACTGGCGGACATACATCGCGATGCTGCTGGCAAAGAAGGTCACGACAGCGCCGTCCCAGCCGCCCGCGTTGAGCTTGCAGAAGCAGGCGCAGGAGAGTCCCACCATCAGCACAACCAGCCAGCGTGGATACCGGAGAGGTTTGATCTGGTTGAAGCGTTTCTCTATCTCCCTCAGATCGAGCAGCTTGTGTTCAGCAAGGATCACGATGTGCTGCACTTCCGTCACGACGTGCATGTTAATGCCGCGGTCATGATTTTTACGGGTGGAGGTCAGGCACTGTCCGTCTTTAATGGTGGTCAGCACAATGGCATTTGACGAGATGGAGCTCTCAACGCTGTCCATCCCCAGCGCCAGCCCAAGGCGTGTGGAAAGTTCTTCCACGAGGGCGCTTTCTGCCCCGTGTTGTAAGAGAAAAAGCCCGCACTGAATACATAGCCGCGTGGTAGCACGTTGCGTAGACCGATCTGCCTGCATGAAACGCCCTGAAGAGAAGAGAGATTGCTTACTTTTAACACAAAGGGCCGGGCCCTTTGCGCTGGGCCAGATCAACATTTGTGCAATTAGTCGCGTGAGCAGGGGGAGAAAACTGCACTTTCTATTTATTTAATGAATATAAAAATAGAGATTTATAAAGACAATATATTAAGTATTTCTAATTTCATATTTTCAATCTTTTCACGCAATCTTAATTAAAGTTTTGTGGTCTTTATGCGATATTAAGCCAGTATTGGGCGTTTCTTAACCCATGTGACATTTCTTCTGATTTGCGAGTATTAAGCCGTTTTGTACTGAGGGATGCAAGCGTGTTTAAACTCGTAGGGTTAGTTCGTTCTTAAATAATGAATTTATGACAGGGAGGGTCTATGTTGCCATTGAATGGTAAACACGGAGTGGTGATTAGTAGAGTGCCGGTTATGCAAAATGGGCTAGGTGGCGTCATGACGCGTCATTTTCCTGATTTTGAAATAACGTACTGCCGTTCGATGCAGGAGTTGACGCTACTACAATTGCGTCGCGCTGGGGTCGTTATTGCCGATATTTCAGGTGAGTATCGTAATCCTCGCGGCACGCTTGAGCAGTATTATGGATTAATGAATCAGTATCGGGACATTCACTGGATATTCCTTGTCTCGCGTCCCCTTTATCCACTTGCAGTAGAGCTTCTTATGCGTCCGGAAAGCACGCTGCTTTCGGATATGGAACCGATCGAAGGCGTTATTAACGCTATTCGCGCGGGCAGTGAACGTGCTGAGCGAATAAGCCAGACGTTATTAATACCGGAAACGTCCGATATTGAAGAGGAGAGTGAGCAAATGATTGCACTCACTCACTCTGAACGCAAGGTGTTGCGTTTACTCGGTAAAGGTTGGGGAATCAACCAAATTGCCACGCTGCTGAATAAAAGTAATAAAACGATCAGTGCACAGAAAAACAGTGCAATGCGCCGCTTATCACTTCGCAGTAATGCCGATATGTACGCGTGGATAAGCAGTACCCAGGGAATGCGAGAACTCAGTTTAATGTCGGCTTATGGAGAGTTTGAGGAATGGAAAAGACCACTGCAACAAGACATATCGCCGTCATCGAAAGCTGCTCAATGAGCGCTGTAGGGCTGAAGCATCTCTTTGCGATGCCCGCCCTGAGCCATTACCATGTGCACCTGTTTAGCAGATTCGCCAGCTTTAAAGCGGCGCTCTCGGATATCTCATTCTATGCGGTTATCTATTCACTGTCTGATGAGCGTGAAGAGCGGAGAAACTGTCTGGCCTGTTTACGGGATCTCACCTTCACCCACAGCGACGTCCAGCGTATCGTGCTGGCCTCAGACGAAATGGAGGCGAGGCTGGTCAGCCATCTTTCGCCTTCTCGCTTGCATGGGATAATCAGTAAATCGGTTCCGCTAAAACAGCTAATGGAGGGGCTGGAGACATTACTCAGCGAAACGCATCAGGTGAATGACAACATGTACAATCACTGGTGTGTTAGCCAGAATCGTATGTTAAGCCCAACCGAAAGGGCAATACTGCGTTATATGTCATCGGGTTTTTCAATCCCTGAAATTGCGGCGCAGCTTGAACGCAATATTAAAACCATCCGGACGCATAAGTTTAACGCAATGGTAAAGCTGGGCGTCAATTCTGACGTGGGATTACTGGATGCGGCGGATATCCTGGCGCATCTCCCTGCCCGGGAAGTGCGTCGTTCAGCTCTCACCGTTCCTTCATTCTCTCAGCGTTAAGTGGTGCGCCAGAGTTCTTCTGGCGCAACGTTTAGATGCAGACATCGACACATTTTGCTGCGGTCAGCTCCGCCATTCTGTCGGGCGATATACGCACCGCACTGTGGATGGCACCCGCTGCGGGTAACACTTCCGCGTACTGTTTTAATGTGATGTCACAGTAAACAGAGAGCGGATTTTCCAGTCCGAAAGGGCAGACGCCGCCAACAGGATGACCCGTCAGGGTGACGACCTCATCGCTGCTGAGCATGCGGGCTTTTGCGCCGAATGTCTCTTTAAGCTTTTTGTTATCCAGACGCGCATCGCCTTTTGCAACCACCAGAATCACGTCATTTTTAATTTTCAGTGACAGCGTTTTGGCAATTTGGCCGGGTTCAACGTTGTGCGCGGCAGCAGCAAGGGCAACAGTCGCTGTGCTTTGGTTAAGCTCAATGATCTCTATATCCGGAGCGTGTTCGGCAAAAAACTGTTGTACAGACTGCAAACTCATTGATTCCTCCTGACAAATATCCTGCGTAATCTGTCATAAGAATTTAGTCGCTGTAAATATCCCTTAAGTAACAAATATCCGTCAGGGGCGATTTCTGGATCGCCTTCACATTCACAGAAACCGGTTACAGTAACCGGTTGCAGAGCGTGATGCAGAGATTAATACTAAGTGCTGATGAATCCCCTAATGATTTTGGTAAAAATCATTAAGTTAAGGTGGATACACATCTTGTCATATGATCAAATGGTTTCGCGAAAAATCAATAATCAGACAACAAGATGTGCGAACT
>NZ_JBMKIA010000021.1:0-75323 GCF_049238215.1 Enterobacter cloacae complex sp. IR5441 | reverse complement strand
TGCGGCATTCTGGCTACACAATAACAAGGGAAGACTTACTCGTGGCTGCAACCCTACTAGCTCAAAATTTATTCACACATGGTTACGCTTTGGGGAAATTATGAGGGGATCTCTCAGAGTAAAGCATCTCCAGTTGTGCGGCATAGAGGGTGGCGTAATACTTAGGGTCCAATGTTTTCAGGCGACGAGCAGCAAGAGCGCACTTCTGTTCCGTTCCAATCAATTGAAGCGCCATGACTACGTTAGGTACGCGGCGTGCAAGCCGTTCGACGACGATTTCAGACAGCAGGCCAGATTCGGAAAGGGATTTGGCCAGACCCCATGCTATCGCTAAACGCGCGGCCTTGCTGGTCGGTATGTTATTAACAAGCCCGGTTACTTTTGAATCCATCTTACGAACGCGATTGTTTTCATTTCCATTTTCAGAATCGGAAATAACACTTTCAAAATAAAGATATAGCATGTGGGCTATTACATCGCGATAACGGTAAAGCGAGAGAATTGAGAGGTACATTCTCTTTTCTTCTGAGAGAAGCTCGTCACACACATCGTGATAGCTGGGGATTAAGCATGATGAGTACCAACTTACACGCTCAATTCCTGAGTAAATATCAGAGCCGATCCCCTGTAATGCTTTCCACGTCCCTGCAACGCCCTGCTGCCCATAAATAGCCAACTGCCTGTCGCTTTGGAACTTCATCTTTAAATAATCAGATGCCTGCATAATGTATCCATACTATGCGCGTGGTTATAGATAGTACAATGAAAAATCGAATAATTCAAATTAAGGAGGGTTAACCCCGCAAATATTTAAGAAAAATATAAATTAGTTCATTATTATTTACTGCAATTATAGTCGATACCATTTTTTCACTTTCAGAAGAGTATTGATGTCTGGAATGAGTTTATGTATTGAGAGACGTAAACTTGTATAAGTGGCCTAGAACCAGAACCACTGCTTATTAGAACTTATTAAATTAATCATTGAATCATACTGCATGCCAGCCGCACCCATTGCCAATAAGTCAACAAGCACCTTTTCTGGGCTGCCCTGAAAACAAAAAACCCCGCCTAAGCGAGGTTTTTATCAGGGTTTTGCGGTTGGTTGCCGCAGAACACACTGTGTTACGTCAACGCGAAAAGTATACGCGATCGAAGACGAACGCGCAATTCCGGCACGGATTTTGACGTTTTTGAGTATGGATCGCCTTCCAAATTTTGTCCATAAAATACTGTTCATACATACAGTATTTATCTATACTGAGGGTGTTCGCAGTGAGCGAGGGGGCCGCAGTTTACCGGCGCAACGAAGTCCTGGCTGAAACGGGTGGTGCCGTCAGTGCCTTAACCCCTGAAGTGAGCACACTGTGTTACGTCAATCCAGGTGCTGGCCACAGGCGGCGGAAAGGTACGCCAGCATCGTGCTCCTTTTAACCAAAAGGAGACGCGTATGAGCGTCGTGGATATGGTCATACTTGTCCTCAAACTCATTGTTGCTGTATTGCAACTGCTTGATGCTGTCCTGAAATACGTTCGGTGATTCAGGTTCAAGTCGCACCTGAGAGGGGCGGGCAACCGCCCCTCTTTAATAACGAGGGAATGCTATGTCGCGTCTGTTAATTGAGCCCGTCACGCCCGATGAACCCGGGTATATCGCCCTGAAGGCGGAGAGTATCGCGTTGAATTTCAATATGCTGCGCAGGCTGGAAGAGAACTGGCAGCGGGGTGAAAACCGCTTTAACGCGCCGGGTGAAAAACTGCTGGGGGCGTTTCTTAACGGCAGGCTGGTGGGCGTGTGCGGCCTTAATCGCGATCCGTTCAGCCAGCAGCCGCGCGCCGGACGTATTCGTCATCTCTACGTCAGCGAGAAGTGCCGTGGGCAGGGCATAGGCAAACAGCTTTTGACCGTGGTGATGGCGGATGCCAGCATCTGGTTTGATTTTCTTAATACCCATGCGCCGGAAACCGCGTACGGATTTTACCATCGGGCGGGCTTCAGGCTGGTGTCAGACGAACCCCGGGTGACGCACCGCCTTTTTTGCGCAGTGTAAGCGGCTGGCAGCATCGACGGGTGAATGTTACAGTTGGATGACATTTCACCAACCTATACGCCATGACCATCACCGTTTTCTGCATTTTACTGTTCGCCGCACTGCTGCATGCCAGCTGGAACGCCATCGTTAAAGCCGGAACGGATAAACTCTACTCGGCGATCGGAGTCAGCGGTTCAGCCGCGCTTATTGCCCTGATTTTACTGCCCTTCTCTCCTCAGCCAACTGCCGCAAGCTGGCCATATTTGTTCGTCTCCTGTGCGTTACAGGTGGTGTACACCGTGCTGGTAGCGAAGACCTATCAGGTCTCCGACATGAGCCAGACCTACCCCCTTATGCGCGGGACGGCTCCTCTGCTGGTGGCGCTGATCAGCGTATTGGTGCTCGGGGATCATCTCTCCTGGCTTGCCTGGTCCGGCATTGGGGTCATTTGTCTGTCGATTCTGGCCATGGCGATGAATGGCCGCATGCAGTCACGCAAGGGGATCTGGCTGGCGCTGCTGAACGCCTGTTTTATCGCCGGGTATACCCTGGTGGACGGCACCGGTGTGCGACTCTCGGACACTGCGCTGGGCTATACGCTCTGGACCTTCTTCATGAACGGTTTCTGCCTGCTGAGCTGGGCAATGGTGGCGCGGCGTCGCGAAGCGTCCAGCTACCTGCGCCTGCACTGGAAAAAAGGGCTGCTCGGCGGTGTCGGGACGATGGGATCTTACGGTCTGGCACTCTGGGCGATGACCCAGGCACCGCTGGCTGTGGTCGCGGCACTGCGTGAAACCTCTATTCTCTTCGGCGCATTAATCGCATTTGTGCTTTTAAAAGAGAAGGTTGCCGGCCTGCGCATCGCGGCGGCACTGGGTATTGCTGCCGGTGCGGTCCTGCTGCGCCTGGCGTAATTCGCTGGCAACATTAGTTGCCGATCTTGTTTACAAATCCTGCCTTCACGTCTTCTGTCATTCATCACAGTAATGCTTAAATTGTCATCTCTCTGTGGTAGATTCCTCGCGCATTTATGGGAATGCGTAGTCACTTATTCTTTATTTATCTCTTTTGGCAAAAGTATTCAGCGACATGAAAAAGCAACGGAACGTGAACTTATTGTTGATGCTGGTGTTACTGGTGGCCGTCGGGCAGATGGCACAAACCATCTACATTCCGGCGATTGCCGATATGGCAAAAGATCTGAGCGTCCGCGAAGGTGCAGTCCAGAGCGTGATGGCAGCCTATCTGCTGACCTATGGCGTTTCACAGCTGGTTTATGGTCCCCTGTCCGATCGCGTCGGGCGTCGTCCGGTCATTCTGGTGGGCATGAGCATTTTCATGGTAGCAACGGTGATTGCCATTACCACGCACAGCCTGACCGTCCTGATTGCCGCCAGCGCCCTCCAGGGCGTGGGCACCGGCGTTGGCGGGGTTATGGCGCGTACCCTGCCGCGTGATATGTACCAGGGCACACAGCTTCGTCACGCCAACAGTCTGTTAAATATGGGTATTCTGGTCAGCCCGCTACTGGCCCCGCTGATTGGGGGTCTGCTGGACACCGTCTGGTCCTGGCGCGCCTGTTACGCCTTCCTGCTGGTGCTGTGCATTATTGTCACCTTCAGCATGGCGCGCTGGATGCCGGAAACCCGCCCAAAAGACGCGCCGCGCACGAAGCTCATCGCCAGCTACAAAACGCTGTTCGGTAATGGGTCCTTTACCTGTTATCTGTTGATGCTAATCGGCGGCCTGGCGGGAATTGCGGTGTTTGAAGCCTGTTCCGGCGTGCTGCTGGGCGCAGGCCTTGGCCTGAGCAGCATGGTGGTGAGTATTCTGTTTATTCTGCCGATCCCAGCGGCGTTCTTCGGCGCATGGTTCGCCGGACGTCCGAACAAGCGTTTCTCCACGCTGATGTGGCAGTCGGTGATCAGCTGTCTGCTGGCCGGGCTGATGATGTGGATCCCGGGGCTGTTTGACGTGATGTCGGTCTGGACGTTGCTCATCCCGGCGGCGCTGTTCTTCTTCGGCGCGGGCATGCTGTTTCCCCTCGCCACCAGCGGCGCGATGGAGCCGTTCCCGTTCCTCGCAGGCACGGCAGGCGCGCTGGTGGGCGGTTTGCAGAACATCGGTTCCGGCGCGCTGGCCTGGCTTTCGGCTATGATGCCGCAGACCGGGCAGGCGAGTTTAGGCTTGCTGATGACCCTGATGGGGCTGCTGATTTTGCTGTGCTGGCTGCCGCTGGCGTCGCGTGTCTCGCATCACGAACAGCCGGTTTAACCGCATGATGGCCCGGCTTCTCGCCGGGCTTTTCACAGACGGGCGCAATCATCGCCTGCAATAGCCGCTCTGGGGCAGGCCGCCACGCCCCCTCTTCCCCGTCATAAAACTGAACATCGGCGTTTATCGCATACGGGATGTTGGCCTGTTGCAGCTCGCACGCCATAAACGTGGCAAACGCCATCTGCGAGGCGGTTGGCGTCAGGCTTTTCGATTCGCCCACCCCCCAACCGCCAACCCAGCTCACATGCCCGGTTTTTTGTTGCCAGTGCAGCGCGGCGTTGATTCGGTTACGGATAGCCGCTTTCTCAGCCGCAGTTCCGGACGTCCACGGGTATTTACCGTTCGTTTTCAGCGGGCCCCAGGGGAAAATATGCCACTCCGCCAGCAGGTAATTCTGGCTGTGCGCGGGCAGCTTCAGGCTGGATAAATCCTCCGGCGCGGCGCGCAGACGAGGGGCGATAAAAATCATGCGGCTGGCATCAATGGCGTGAATGTCTTTGATCGCTTTCTCATACACCCGGTTGAGCGAAGCAACGTTGTGGTTGAGCTTGTCCGCCGGTTCGTAGATCAGGTCAAAGCCCAGCAACGGCGAGCGCTGACCAAAATAGTGCGCCACGGCAATCCACCAGTTAATCACCTCTTTTTCGGTATCCGCTTTCGGGTCGTTTTTATATTCATCGGCCTGATAAGCGATGATGGGGATGACGCCGTATTGCTCGCAGGCCTCCACCAGCTTACGCAGGTGAATCAGCCGCGCTTCCGTCGGTTCGCCCGCCACCCGAATACGGACATGGTGTATGCCTTTCACCTGAAAATCACGGACCACCAGCGGGTCGAACTCGCGGATACCGCGCTCGGTGCGTGCCCAGTCGACATCCATTCCGACGCCCAGCATCTGCGCGTAACGGGCAGCCGTCAGCGGCGGCTCAGCGGCACAGGCCCAGCCGGAAGCGATCGCTAACACGGTGACAATCAACGGCTTTAACACGATGCCCCTTGCAAATAATCAAATGCTTTACTCTGTATTTAGCATGCTTTTTCACAATTGGTGTAGAGTCAGAACGAACTAAATTCTGAGACAGATTATGAAAACGACTGACCTTACCAGCCTCATTGACCGGTTTCCGCTGCTGGCGGATTTGATTGCCCTGAAAGAGATCACCTGGCTTAACCCGCGCACCACGACGCTGGCGGAAGGGTTGCCGTATGTCGGGCTGACCAAAGCCGACGTAGACGACGCGCACGCGCGCCTGAAACGCTTCGCGCCGTATCTGGCGAAAGCCTTCCCGGAAACGGCGGCGACGGGCGGGATTATCGAATCCGAACTGGTCGCGATCCCGGCGATGCAAAAGCGGCTGGAGAAAGAGTCCGGCAAGGCCATTCCAGGCACACTGCTGCTAAAAAAAGACAGCCATCTGCCGATTTCCGGCTCCATTAAAGCGCGCGGCGGTATCTATGAGGTGCTGGCCCATGCGGAAAAACTGGCGCTGGAAGCCGGGTTGCTGCGCCTCGAAGACGACTACAGCATTCTGCTGGAGCCGCGCTTTAAGGACTTTTTCAGCCAGTACAGCATTGCCGTGGGTTCAACCGGCAACCTGGGGATGTCTATTGGCATTATGAGCGCGCGCATCGGCTTTAAGGTCACGGTGCATATGTCCGCCGACGCCCGCGAGTGGAAGAAAGCCAAACTGCGCAGCCACGGCGTGATCGTCGTGGAATATGAGCAGGATTATGGCGTGGCGGTGGAGCAAGGACGCAAAGCGGCGGAAAGCGATCCGAACTGTTTCTTTATTGACGATGAGAACTCACGCACGCTGTTCCTGGGCTATGCGGTTGCAGGTGAACGCCTGAAAGCGCAGTTTGCCGCGCAGGGGCGCGTGGTGGATGCCGATCATCCCCTGTATGTCTACCTGCCGTGCGGCGTCGGCGGTGGCCCCGGCGGCGTGGCGTTTGGCCTGAAGCTGGCCTTTGGCGATAACGTCCACTGCTTCTTCGCGGAGCCCACGCACTCGCCGTGTATGCTGCTGGGTGTTTATACCGGGCTGCACGATGAAATCGCCGTGCAGGATCTGGGCATTGATAACGTGACGGCGGCGGACGGTCTGGCGGTAGGACGTGCCTCCGGCTTCGTGGGCCGCGCGATGGAACGCCTGCTTGACGGGTTCTACACCCTTTCCGACCAGAGCATGTACGACATGCTCGGCTGGCTGGCTCAGGAGGAAGGGATTCGCCTCGAGCCGTCGGCGCTGGCGGGGATGGCCGGGCCGCTGCGCGTCGATGCCGATGAGAACGTTACCCACCTGGTGTGGGCGACCGGCGGCGGCATGGTGCCGGAGGATGAGATGGCGAAGTATTTAGCTAAAGGGAAGTAATTATGCCGGGTGGCGGCTACGCCTTACCCGGCCTACAGGTGCAAAATTTGTTGAATGTGGGTTACCGCAAACAGCAGTGACAACGACAGCACGGCCAGGGCGATGAGGAACTTATCCCGCACCGCTTTCGGCTGCGCAAAGTCGTTCTGCGCCACGTCCATCAGGTTACGGCTGCGGGTGTAGCGCCATAAAATGACGGCTACCAGCGCCAGCACAACAATGGAGATCCAGAATGGCGCCCCCGTGCGGTGCCAGTTGTGCTTAATGGCAAGAGCGATCAGCGCGCCATACCCCAGCAGCGTGCGCAGCCAGGCCAGCGAGGTTCGCTCCGGCTGAAGCCCGGGGTCCGCTTCCCGCCGTGCTTTGCGGCTATCCGGCATACAACACCAGTAACATCACTACGCCCGCAACCATCAGCAAAATCGTACTAATGATGAGCAAGCCGCGCGTGTAGGGGAGATCCTGCTTCAGACGCATCGCCTTTTCATTTCTAAGCCAGCGCAGATAGCCATAAATCGCCAGCACACCGGCAATCAGGCACAGCAGCAGGGCCAGCACTTCGCGAATCAACGGGGTGGCAAAATCGGGGGCGAGCTGATCAAGACCGACACCTGCGGCCAGAAAGCCCAGGGCGGTGCGGATCCACGCTAAGAACGTGCGTTCGTTAGCCAGTGAGAAGCGGTAGTCCGGTGCTTCACCGAGGCGGGAAATGTTCATGAAGGTTCCTTGTCGTGCTGCATGCAGGCTTCAGCATAGCGTAATTCAGCCAGGACAAGGAGACCGGCATCTGGCGATGCCGGTCAGGAAAATTAATGCAGTTCCGGCCAGTACTCTTTGTTGGCTTCAATCAGATCGTCCAGAATCGCCCTCGCCACCGATGCGCTCGGTACGGTTTTCGACAGGGTAATCGCCTGCCATAGTTTCTGATACGAGCGCTGCTCCCAGGCGTCCACCACCAGTTTTTCCACTGCCACCTGCTGGCTCATGAGCCCTTTCTGGAAGTGCGGAATATCACCCACGGTCAGCGGCTCCGGTCCGTTGTGGCCGACCAGACAAGGGATTTCTACCATCGCGTCGGCGTCAAAATTATGGATAGCCCCATTGTTAGGCACAATCAGCAGCATGCGTTCCTGGGTATTAAAGGCGATCGCGGTCGCCAGATCGACGATGTACGACGCATGTTCGTCGATTTCCAGTTCACCGGCAGAAGAATGACCGGCTTCGATAATCGCCCGGCATGAACTGAATACATGCTTCTCACGGTGATCCATCACTTCATTGGCGCGGGTACGCTCCGGGTTGGAATGGGCGACCACATAGTCCGGGAACAGGTAATACTTCAGGTAGGTGTTCGGCATGGTGTCCGGATCCAGCGCCTGTACGTCTTTAGCCTTGGCGAAAGTATCATTCCAGCTCGCTTCAGTATGCGCATCTTCCGAAGGCGGAACATAACCGTTTTTCGGCACGTATTCGCGCAGTTTCGGCATCAGATCGTTGCCGTTCAGATCTTCAATCGACGTCCACCAGCCGAAGTGGTTCAGACCGTAGTAGCGCACGCGCATCTCTTTGCGGTCTTTCAGACCGACGATTTGCGCCATACGTCCTTCAATGCCGATCGGCATGTCGCAGATGTTGAGAATTTTCGCGTTCGGACGCAGGCGGCGCGTGGCTTCCGCGACAATCGCCGCCGGGTTGGAGTAGTTCAGCATCCACGCGTTCGGGGAGTACTGCTCCATGTAATCCACCAGCTCCAGCACGCCGCCGATGGAGCGCATGCCGTAGGAGATGCCGCCCGGCCCGCACGTTTCCTGGCCCAGCACGCCGTGGCGCAGCGGGATTTTTTCATCTTTTTCACGCATGGGGTATTTGCCCACGCGAATATGCGCCATCACGAAATCCACATCGGTAAAGGCCGCTTCAGGATCGGTGGTGTAACTAAATTCAATCTCCGGCGCCTGCTCCTTAAGGATGATTTTGCACGCCTCGGCGATGATCTCCTGACGTGCTCCGTCATTGTCATAGAACTTCAGCGCACGCAGCGGGAAACGGTCACGGTTGGCTAACAGCATCAGGACGATACCAGGCGTGAATGTACTGCCGCCGCCTGCAATAACAACTGAGAATTTTTTCATGATATAGCCTCTGTCAGAGTGGTTTGTTCGTTTGTTAAGGGGGTTTTCATCAGCGATTCCAGCTGGTCGCGCACCTGAGGAACGTGCAGACCGACAATCACCTGTATGCCGTTGCCGCGCCGCACCACACCGTGTGCGCCCAGGGCTTTGAAGACGTCGTCGCTTTGGGTTTTCGTCATATCCACCAGGGCGATACGCAAGCGGGTGGCGCAGTTATTGATACTTTCGATGTTTGCTGCGCCGCCGAGCGCCTGTAAGAACCCAGCAGCCTGCCCGATCTGCTGGCTGGCTGCCGCCGGGGCGGTGGTTTGCCCGCGCGCGGCCTTATAGTCGGCTTTGTTGTAGAGTTTGATTTCGCTCTCTTCCCGGCCCGGCGTTCTGAGATTCAGACGTTCGATAAGCGTTCTGAAGACCACGAAGTAGATCCCGGTGAAGCAGAGGCCGATGCCAATCTGGGTGAATACCGTCGAGGCGTGGTTATGGAACATCGGGATCCAGTTTTGCGGCAGGAACTGGTCCAGCAGACCGCCCCCCATGTTCCCCACCACCCCGAAGGTATACATCACCGTCGCCATCGTTGCGGCCAGCACGGCGTGGATGGCAAACAGCAACGGCGAGATAAACAGGAAGGTGAACTCCAGCGGTTCGGTAATGCCCACCAGCACGGCGGTAAGCGTGGCCGGGATCAGCAGACCTGCCACTTTGACGCGGTTCTCCGGCGACGCGGTATACCAGATAGCCAGCGCAATACCGACTGAGCCAAACACCTTAGAGTTGCCGTGCAGCGCGAATCCGCCCTCCGGAAACAGCGTTTTCAGCGGCACAGTGCTCTGGCTGAATTCCTGAAGGTGCTGTGCCCAGTAGACCTAAATGCCGCCTTCTACCGCAGCCGGGCCGAAGATAAACGGGCCGTAGACAAAGTGGTGCAATCCGGTTGGGATCAGAATGCGTTCCAGGAAGGTATAAACCCATACGCCCAGCGCGCCAGCGGTACGTAGAAAGGCCTGCAACGACTCAATGCCCATCTGCACTTTCGGCCATCCCAGCAGCGTCAGCCAGGCGCAGGGGATCATGACGAAGAACGCGAGGATAACGACAAACGAGGTGCCCTGGAAAATCCCCAGAAAGACCGGCAACGGCTTGTCGAAAAATCGGTTGTGGATGGCGGTGACGAGCCCGGAAATGATAATCGCCCCGATGATGCTGGTATCAAGCGTTTTGATTCCGGCAATCATCGCCAGCCCGCTGCCGGCAGTGGGTTCAGCAGAGAAGTCGACGCCAAAGAAGTGACCCCAGGTCATCCCCATCGCATTGATAAAGTAGTTCCAGGTCAGGAAGCTAATCAGCACCGCCAGACAGGCGCGGCCCTGCGCCTGCTTTGCCAGGCCAATCGGTAAGCCGACAGCAAAAATCAGCGGCATATTTCGGAACACCGCCCAGCCGCCCTCTTCGATGATGTGAACAATTTGCGCGAACAGATTATCCGGCGCGGTTAAGGCCTCACCGACAAACAGCGGATTGCGAAGCATGATGGCGATCCCAACCACGATCCCGGCAAAGGGAAACAGCAAAACCGGGGTGAACATGGCGCCGCCAAAACGTTGTATTTGACTGAGCATTTTTAAATCCTCATGAAACAACCTGTAGGGGATAGAGGCCTTTATGGTTTTTTACTGGCCTGAGGTGAGCATAAGAACTTACTGATGCAGCAACATGGTATGCCGCTGCGATTCGTGATCGCATTCATGGTTTTAATTTGACCAATCAGGTCTACTTTTTAAAATAAAAATAGACAAGTTAAGACGTAATCCACGCCATGATGTGCGCAGAGAGGTCTACTGGTGATCTACAAATCAATTGCCGATCGGCTGCGGCTGCGGCTGAATTCCTCGGACTACAACATTGGCAGTCCGTTACCCGGAGAAAAAGCGCTGGCAAAGGAGTTTGGCGTAGCCCGGATGACCATCCGCAAGGCGCTGGATCTGCTGGTAAGCTGGGGGCTGGTTGAACGTCGACACGGCAGCGGGACGTTCGTGGCGCGCAAAGACGTTCATCATGAAACGACTAACCTGACCGGGCTGGTGGAGGTGCTGCGCCAGCAGGGGAAAGAAGTGCAGAGCAAGGTGTTGCAGTTTGAAGTGATGCCCGCGCCGCCCGCCATCGCCAGCCAGCTGCGGATTCAGGTTGATGAGCGGATCTATTTTTCAAGGCGGGTGCGTTACGTGGACGGAAAACCGCTGATGCTGGAGGACAGCTTTATGCCGGTGAAGCTGTTCCGCAATCTTTCCCTGGCGCATCTCGAAGGATCTAAGTTTGATTACATCGAGAAGGAATGCGGGATCACCATCAGCGGCAACTACGAGAGCCTGACGCCGGTGCTGGCAGATAAACAGCTGGCCGGTTATATGAATGTGCCGGAACAGACGCCGCTGCTGCGCATCACCTCCCTTTCCTACAGCGACAGCGGCGAGTTCCTCAATTATTCCGTGATGTTCCGGAACACCAGCGATTACCAGGTGGACTACCATCTGCGGCGCATCCACCCGGAAGACTTGTTAGCCCATCCCCCAGAACAGCACCGCCAGTAGCTGCGGGGTGATGATGCGCAGAAACATCACCAGCGGATAAACCGTGGCGTAGGACAACGCCGCCGCGCCGCTGGTGGCGTGCAGGTTGTTGGCGAACGCCAGCGCGGGCGGATCGGTCATGGAACCGGCCAGCATGCCGCACAGCGTGAGATAGTTCATTTTAGCGAAGATACGTGCCAGTAATCCGACCGTTATCAGTGGGATAGCGGTAATAAATATGCCGTATCCTACCCAGCTCATCCCTTCGCCGTTGACCAGAGTATCGACAAAATCGCCGCCGGATTTCAGCCCCACCACCGCCAGAAACAGCACGATGCCTAACTCCCGCAGCGCCAGGTTAGCACTCGGCGGCATAAACCAGTAGAGCTTACCGATGGAGCCGATACGCCCGAGGATCAGCGCCATAATGAGCGGCCCGCCTGCCAGACCCAGCTTCAGTGCTACCGGGAAGCCGGGCACGTACAGGGGGATGGAGCCAAGCATGACGCCAAGCCCGACGCCGATAAAGACCGGCAGCATCTGCACCTGCTGGAGTTTTTGCTGGGCGTTGCCTACCATGTCCGCTACGGCATCAATGGATGAGGGACGCCCGACGAGGTTGAGAATATCACCGAATTGCAGGCTGGCATCCTGGCTGGCCACCAGCTCGACACCGGCGCGGTTAAGCCGGGAGATCACCACGTCATAACGCTCTTTAACCTGCAAATCGCGTATTTTCTTGCCCAAAACCTTCTCATTGGTCACTACCACGCGCTCCACGCGCATGTCCGTTCCACGGGTTGAGAGTGAGGTATCCACCTCCTGACCGATCACCAGCCGGGCATTGTTTAAATCCGCCGGTTGCCCTACCAGATGCAGGAGATCGCCGTGCTGAATAAGGGTATCCGGTGAAGGCACCATCAGCGTTTCATCACGTTTCAGGCGGGAACAGATAATGGTCGCGCTGTTCAGAATGGGAACATCCTGTATCGCCATATTGTTCAGGTTGGGGTTTTCGACGCGAATGTTGATGGTTTTAATGAGCGCATGGCCGTTGGTCAGCGTGCTTTCATGCTCTTTTGCCTCCTGCTCGACGTTAACGCGGAACAGCACGCGCACCAGCCACATCGAGAGCAAAATACCGCAAATGCCAAACGGATAGGCCATGGCGTAGCTCATCCCCATCTGATCGACGACATCAGCAGGGATACCCAGATCGCGCAGAATTTGCTGGCCCGCCCCGAGCGCGGGCGTATTCGTGACGGCGCCGGAGAAGATGCCCAGCACAACGGGCAGCGGAATCGCGAAGAGTTTATGCAGAATGGCGGTAACCAGCCCACCCATCACGACGATGCCGAAGGCAAAGAGATTAAGGCGTAAACCGGAGACGCGCAGGGAAGCGAAGAAGCCCGGCCCCACCTGAATACCGATGGTATACACAAAGAGGATCAGGCCGAACTCCTGGATGAAATGCAGCATATCGGCGCTGAGCACCCACCCAAGCTGGTCGGCAAAATGGCCGACAAAAATCCCGCCGAACAGCACCCCACCGATGCCAAATCCGACGCCGCGGATTTTGATATTCCCCAGCCATAGCCCCACTACCGCGACAAGGGCCAACACGCTAACGGTTAACGCGATATCACTCATGATCCACATCCTGTGTATAACCATAGTTATGCTAAGGATTCTCTCAGAGCTGACGGCGGTTGTATGGGCGATGGCGCACAAAAAAGCCCTGCCGGGGCAGGGCTTCATGGCATCTGTGAGCGAGTCGGGTGGCGGCTGCGCCTTACCCGACCTACAGGATCGGCAGGTTTGCCACCCGGCAAAAACGTGGTTTAGCTGTTCAACGCCGGGCGTTCGCTAATGGCGATGCGCTGAGGCGCAATGGCTTCCGGCACGTTACGGGTGAGGTCAATGTTCAGCAGCCCGTTAGTGAACGTCGCGCCAGAAACTTCCATATGGTCTGCCAGGGTAAAGCTCAGGCTAAACGGCTGAGTGACAAGCCCCTGATGCAGCCATTTGGTCTCGGTGTCTGGTTTTTCCGGTGACCCTTTCACGGTCAGGCGCGTACCCTCAAGCTGGATGTCGAGATCTTCCTGGCGGAACCCGGCCAGCGCAAGCGTGATGCGGTAGTGGTTATCATCGCTTTTTTCGATGTTGTACGGCGGAAAGGTCTGCTGTTCGGTTGCGCTTTGCAGCGCGTTAGCCAGTTTGTCAAAACCGATCCACTGACGCAGCAGGGGGGATAAATCGTAGTTACGCATACTAAATCTCCTTCTGAGAAGCGAGTTCGGCACAGTTTAATTTTGTGCACAGTTGTACCTGCAAACCCTTGCGGATTCGCATATGCTCCCGTTACGGCAAGCAAGTTCGGGTGGGCCGCTCACGCGACCCGCGTAATTAGTTGATTTCGATACGACGCGGTTTTTTCTCTTCCGGAATCACACGTTCCAGTTCGATAAACAGCAGGCCGTTCACCAGGTTCGCGCCCTTGACGTGGATGTTCTCAGCCAGCTGGAACTTGCGCTCAAAGTTGCGCTCTGCGATGCCCTGGTAGAGGTAGGTTCGTTCTTTCTGCTCGGCCGTATGGGAGCCTTTCACCACCAGCAGATTGTCCTGCGCGGTGATCTCCAGTTCGCTCTCTGCGAAACCGGCAACAGCAATCGCAATGCGATAGTGGTTTTCGTCAACCAGTTCAACGTTGTAAGGAGGATAGCCGTTGCTCTGGCTCTGGTTGTTTTCTAAGTGGTTGAACAGACGATCGAAACCAATGGCAGAACGGTATAGCGGAGAGAGATCGAAATTACGCATGGATAAATGCTCCTGAAATCAGCGAGAAAATGTAGCCTTCCACCATGGACAGGCTTCTGCTTCCCCGAACACCCATCAGGCGTGTCCGTTATCGGGTTACATTCTTAAAATGGGTCTGGATACGGCCTTTTCAAGACTGTTGATGTGAGATTTTTTTGCACTTTGCTGGTTGTCGCATAGACTCAGGGGCACAGCACAAAGGGTTAAATTGCGATGACGACCACAGTGCGGGAGTTTTGAGCTATCCATTTTGGACGCGCCTCGCTATAACCCTGAGTTGCAGGTCAATGCCGTGCTACTAAAGATGACTGAGTGATGATGAGAAATGTTCTGATTAAGCTGGCGTCGTTCAGCGGGGTTGTTTTACTTTGCGGGTGTTCGAGCGTGATGTCGCACACCGGCGGTAAAGAAGGAACATATCCGGGGACGCGCGCCAGTGCCGCAATGATCTCTGATGATGAGACAAACTGGGGTACCAAATCTCTGGCGATTCTTGATATGCCGTTTACGGCGGTTGCCGATACGCTTCTGCTGCCGTGGGATATGTTCCGCACCGACAGCTCAGTGCGTTCGCGCGTTGAGAAAAGCGAGCAGGAAAAGCTGGCGACCAATTCCGTCATCCCGCCCGCAGAGATGCCTCCACGCTAATTCTGTGCGGTTTCCGTTAGCCACAGCTGGCGGAAACCGTCCTTCTCTTCCATCCATGCAATAGATCGTCCGTCCGGGGAAAACACCACAGCGTCAGCAGACGGCGGATTGCCGTGATCGGACGTCAAAAACGTCACCTCTCCGGTCTGCGCATCGCAGCAGGCAATACGGCCTGCAAGCACAAATCCCAGCCCGTTGCCGGAAGGATGCCAGTTAAAGGCCGACTGAATATCACGCTCAGTGTGGGTTAGCTGACGCGGCTCGCCGCCCTCAGGGGAGATAAGCCACAGCTGCACAACGGCGTTATCGTCCCGCATTAAAAACGCAATCTGCGTCCCCTGCGGATTGCTGCGCACCCAGTGGCGCGGTACGTTCACCAGCCCCGGATACGCCTTCTGATGGGTGAAGGTTAAGCGACGTTGCGTTACGCCCGCAGGCGGCGCGGGCATTGTATCAGGCGTTCCCTGCAACGGCGCATCGCCCACCCGTTTCCAGCCCTGCTCGTCTTTGGGGAGATCGACAATAAACAGTTCGGGCACTTTCTCGCCTTTCGCAGACACCGTATCGCCGATAAACGCCAGCCTGTCGTTGCCCACCCAGCCCTCTTCATAGGCGCGGTTTACCTCATTGCTGCCCGGTTTCGGGTTCGGCGTTGTACGGCTTACCAGTACGCTCCAGAAGGTGCCGGCATATTCCCGCGGATGGTTCCCCTGTGGGTTTACCGGGCCAAAAGGCGCCGCCACCCCGACGTTACGCAAATCCAGCTGCGGATCGCGCGCGTGCAGCACATGGTCGTTGTAGGTAAAGCTGACGAACTGCCCGTTCGGGCTAAAAACGTGGACGTGGCTGCCGCCACGCAGCGCGCCTGCGGTGTAAGGCGCGGTGATATCCATCGCATCAAGATTGCTCACCTGACCATTGTGCGCAATCACCCCCTGACGATGGTGAAAATCATACTGCCAGTCTGCATCCGGGTTTTTCGGGCCGTGGATAAAAACATATTTTTCCTGCGCCGGATGAACGGTTACCACGCCGACATGCGCGCCGTCAGTCGCACGGTAGATCGCCTCAACCTCGCCCGTACTAACATTGACCCGCTCAATGGTTTCACCGGTAAACGACGCGCCGGACGGGCGGACATCATAGACAAGCCACTGGCTGTCTGGCGTCCAGATGTTGATGTTGGTGAGCTGGTGGTTGCGGGAAGCGAAGGTGATTTGTTTCATGAAAATACCCTGATGCGCGGTTATCGCATCAGGGTAAAACATCCGAAGGGATTAGCCTACTCGTTTAACGTCGCCGACCAGCAGGATGTAGGAGAGCGCCCCGATCAGCGCCACGGCAGAGATATACACCAGAGCCGGACCAAAGCCGTAGTCCTGCGCCAGGTAACCGATGACCAGCGGTACGGTGATCCCGCCCAGGCCGCCAACGAAGTTAAACACGCCGCCAGTCAGGCCGATCAGACGCATCGGCGCCAGGGACGACACCAGCGACCAGGTGATGGAGGCAAAACCGTTTCCGAAGAACGCTACCGCCATCAGGGTCATGATCCACACCGGATCGTTGGTGTAGTTCGCTCCCATGATGCAGGTAGAGATCAGCAGTCCGCAGATAATCGGCGTTTTACGCGCAACGCCCAGCGAGAAGCCTTTTTTCACCAGCTTATCCGCCAGCCAGCCCGAGAGCAGGACGCCGAAAAACGCCGCAAGGAAGGGTACGGTGGTCATAAAGCCTGCCTTCAGCGCGGTAATACCTTTTTCCTGGGTCAGATAGTTCGGGAACCAGGTGAGGAAGAACCACAGCGTGGAGGTCACCGCGAACTGTCCCAGATACACGCCCACCAGCTTACGGTGGAAGACCAGCTTCCAGTCCGCTCTGGTCAGCGGCTGGCGCGCCTCTTTTTTCACGGGCGCATCGCCATCCACCAGGCCACCGCCGTCGCGGATGTAGTCCAGTTCGGCTTTGGTGATGCTTTTGGTCAGGCGCGGCGGCTGATAAACCTTAAACCAGATGAGCGACCAGATAATGCCGATCCCGCCGGTGACGATAAACACCCAGTGCCAGCTCAGCAGCTCCTGGATCCAGATTAACAGCGGCGTCAGAAACGCCAGACCAACAAACTGCCCGGAGGTGTAAAAACCAACAGCGGAAGCGCGTTCGTGTTCAGGGAACCAGCTGGTCACCATGCGGTTGTTGGTCGGAAACGCCGGCGCTTCAAACACCCCGGTGATGGCGCGCAGGCCAATCAGCGACATCAGCCCGGTCGCGAAGCCCTGGAACAGGGTCGCCACGGACCAGCCAAAAATAGCGATAAAGTAGGTCAGACGTGAACCCACGCGGTCAAGGAACCAGCCACCGGGGATCTGACAGAGCGTATACAGCCAGGCAAACGCCGAGAAGACGTAGCCCATTTCCGCTTTGGTGATGCCAAACTCTTCCTGAATATGAGCCGATGCCACGGCAAGGTTGGCGCGGTCGACATAACAGATGACCACGGTAATAAAGATCATGATCAGCGTCAGGTAACGACGACGCCCGGTTTTTGCAGCAGTAACTGGAATATCCATCGCAATCTGTCTCCAGATTTTGGGCATAGCGAAGCCGCTCACCATGCCCTGTAATTTACAGAGGGTTATATTTTTTCTATGTACGTTTTTTTTGCCCGGTGGCGCTTCGCTTACCGGGCCTACGAGAGAGTAGGCCGGATAAGCGTAGCGCCATCCGGCGATTTACCACTCGGCTACGGAACCGTCTTCAAGACGCCACAGTGGGTTACGCCAGTCCGGCGCACTTTTACTCAGCTCAATGACTTTGGCTTCGTCGATCTCCACGCCAAGGCCCGGCTTTGTTAACGGTTTAAAGAAACCACCTTCCATGCTGAAGTCTTCTTTGTTTTTCACAAAGTCGAGCAGCTCCGCGCCCTTGTTATAGTGTATGCCCATGCTTTGTTCCTGGAACACCGCATTGCGGGAGACGAAGTCGACGTGCAGGCAGGCCGCCAGCGCAATCGGCCCAAGCGGACAGTGCGGCGCCAGCGCCACATCGTAGGCTTCTGCCATTCCGGCAATTTTGTAGCATTCGGTGATGCCGCCCGCGTGGGAGAGGTCCGGTTGCAGGATCGCAATGCCGCCCGCTTCCAGCACGCGTTTAAACTCGAAGCGCGAGAACATGCGTTCCCCCGCCGCGATGGGAATGTGCGTCTGTTCAGCCAGTTTCGGATAGTATTCCGCCTGCTCGGCCAGCACCGGCTCTTCGATAAACAGCGGGCGATACGGCTCCAGCTCTTTAATCAGCACTTTGGCCATTGGCGCGCTGACGCGGCCGTGGAAATCCAGACCAAACTCAATCTCGTTGCCGAAGGCTTCACGGATTTGCGCCACGGTATTCACCGCCCGGTCTACCGCGCGCGAGTTGTCGATAACGCCCATTTCTTCGCAGCCGTTGAGTTTGAAGGTGTCAAAACCGATGTTGCGCAGTTGCCGGATACCGTCGATCACTTCCGCAGGGCGGTCACCGCCCACCCAGCTGTAGGCTTTGATTTTGTCGCGCACCAGGCCGCCCATTAATTGCCAGACCGGGGCATTGAGCACTTTGCCTTTGATATCCCACAGCGCCTGATCAATACCGGCGATTGCGCTCATCAGAATCGGCCCCCCGCGGTAGAAGCCCGCCCGGTACATGACCTGCCACAGGTCGTTGATGCGCGCCGGATCCTGGCCAATCAGGTATTCGCCCAGCTCGTGAACCGCGGCTTCAACGGTTCGCGCACGGCCTTCAATCACCGGCTCGCCCCAGCCAACCACGCCTTCGTCGGTTTCGATTTTCAGGAACATCCAACGCGGGGGTAAACGGTACGTGGTGAGTTTGGTTATTTTCATTGCACTGCCTCTCGATACGCTTTCACAAATGCTGCCGCCTGCTGTGCGGTACGCTCAACGGGCTGACCTGCACGATAGAGATCGCTGCCCAGCCCCGCGCCCACACAGCCCGCGCTCATCCACTGGCCCAGGTTTTCCGGCGTGACGCCGCCCACGGCAAAGACCGGCACGCTGACGGGTAAGACCGCTTTCAGCGCTTTGATGTAATCCGGACCAAAGGCCGACGACGGGAAAATTTTGAGAGACTGTGCGCCCGCATCGAGGGCGGCAAAGGCTTCTGTGGCCGTGGCGCAACCCGGGCAGACGGTCATGCCGTAATCCACCGCCCGGCGGATCACCTCGGGGTTGATATTCGGTGTGACGATAAGCTTGCAGCCCATTTTCGCCAGTTCATCCACCTGCTCCGGCTGTAATACGGTGCCAGCGCCAATCAGCGCCTTATCACCAAACGCCTTCACAACTGCCGGAATGCTTTTTTCCCACTCCGGGGAGTTGAGCGGGATTTCCACCGCGTCGAACCCGGCGTCGATCACCGCGCCAACGTGCGCTAAGGCCTCTCCGGGCGTGATACCGCGCAAAATCGCGATCAGGGGAAGTTCAGTTTGCCACTGCATGAGCGATGCTCCTTATGCCTGCCTGAAATGCCGTGTCGCCTTCCACCGCAGCAACATCCCGTCCGATAGCGTGGAACGCCTGGCGGTAACGAGACGTCAGCGATGAACCCGCGACGAGCGTGATGGCCTGCTGCCCGGCGAACGCGTCGCTCAGAGTGGCGACTTCTGCGCCAATCAGCAGGCCGGACAGAAATTCGCTGACCTGTTCGCGCGGAAGATTTCCCAGCACGTGCGAGGCGCGAACCTCAAAAAGTTGCGGCAAAACGGCAGGGGATGCGATCCCGCGCTCAAGCCCGGCGGCAAACGCTTCCGGCGAAGGGGTCTGCTCCGGCAAACCGGCCCCCACCAGCGAATGCTTAAGCAGCAAGTGGTGCAGTTCGCCGGTCATCACGGTGCGGAAATCATGAATTTGCTCAGCATCCGCCTGGACCCATTTGCAGTGCGTCCCGGGCATGACGTAGACGGAAGAAGGAGAAAGGGTGCGCGCCCCGAGCAGCTGCGTCTCTTCGCCGCGCATCACATTATGGTTATCGTCGCGAGAGACGCATAAACCGGGAATAATCCAGACATTGTCGACAACGGACGTTAACTGCTCGCCAACGGCGGTGAAATGCACCGGAACTGACAGGTAAGGCGCGACCTTCCACCCCACGTTACTGCCGACCATTCCGGCCATCACCACTGGCGTAGTACCGTCGCGCCAGTTTTGTGTCACTTCTGCTAACACCGCTGCGGGGGATTTACCGTTCAGGCGCGTCACACCTGCTTCTGATTGCCTGCTTTCCAGGCACTGCTCACCCTGGTAGAGCCAGGCGCGCAGATTGGTCGATCCCCAGTCAATTGCGATGTAGCGTGATGTCATGTGATTTCCTTCAACCTTCGTGTCGAGCTGGCGATCATGGTCAGCGCCGCCTGCTCTGCCGCATCGCCGTCCTGATGCCGTATCGCATCGAACAGCGCTTTATGTTCCTGAAGCGTTTTCGGCATGTTGGCCTCATCGCCCATCCAGGTACGTTCAAATACTGCTCGCTGTAGCGAGCTGATCGCCACGCTAAGCTGCTGTAAAACCGGGTTATGCACCGACTGCAATACCGCTTCGTGGTAACGAATGTCCGCTTCGTTGAACGCCTCCCGATTCTGGTTATTGGCGATCATGTCGTTTAAAGCCGACTCAATCTGTGCCAGGTCACCTGACGTTGCGCGCTCTGCCGCCCAGCGGGCGATGGCCGGTTCCACCAGATTTCGAACTTCGCTCATCGCGCCGATGAGCCGTGGGTCGTAGTCGTTTTCCAGCACCCATTGCAGAACATCGGTATCGAGGTAGTTCCACTGGTTACGCGGCGCCACAAACGCGCCGCGATAGCGCTTCATTTCAATCAGCCGCTTCGCCATCAGCGAGCGGAACACTTCCCGAATGATGTTGCGCGAGGTTTCAAACTCCTCGCACAGTTCCGCCTCTGCTGGCAGCGGCGAACCGGGAACGTATTTGCCACCCACAATCTGAGTGCCCAGCGTGATGACAATGCGATCGGTTTTATTGAGTGTCATGGAGAGTCCTTGTGCTCTGTAAGTCCATCACTACTTTACCGCGACCGCTGAATTTCGCCTCACTTTTGCAGTACAAACGTGAGGCCTTTCGTCTTTGCCGTGGTGACAATGTAGTACAATCAGTTAATGTTGTACTACAATACAGATCACAAAAAGAACAATTTGATAAATTCAGGGCCAAAAAAAGCCCCGGTTAATAACCGGGGCTAATCTTTCAAAGCACTTGTTACGACAGAACGAATTTCTCGATCGCCCAGGCAACGCCGTCTTCCAGGTTAGATTTAGTCACGAAGTTCGCCACTTCTTTTACCGACGGGATGGCGTTATCCATCGCCACGCCCATGCCCGCATATTCGATCATCGCAATATCGTTTTCCTGGTCGCCCAGCGCCATGATCTCCTCAGGCTTGATGCCCAGCGCATCGGCAAGCGATTTGACGCCCGTGCCTTTATTGACGCGTTTATCGAGGATTTCGAGGAAGTACGGCGCACTTTTCAGCACGGTGTATTTCTCTTTTACCTCAGCCGGAATGCGTGAGATGGCTTTGTCGAGAACCGCAGGTTCATCAATCATCATCACTTTCAGGAACTGGGTCGCCGGGTCCATTTTCTCCGCTTCGCAGAACACCAGTGGAATGGTTGCAACGTAGGACTCGTGCACCGTGTAGTAGCTGATATCGCGGTTGGCGGTGTAAAGCGTATTGCGATCGAGCGCGTGGAAGTGAGAGCCCACGTCGCGGGAGAGTTTTTCCAGGAAACGGTAGTCATCATAGCTCAGTGCAGTTTGCGCCACCGTGCTGCCATCGGCTGCCTTTTGCACCAGCGCGCCGTTATAGGTGATGCAGTAATCGCCAGGCTGGTTCATGTGCAGCTCTTTCAGGTAACTGTGCACCCCGGCATACGGGCGTCCGGTGGTGAGCACCACGTTCACGCCTTTTTCGCGTGCGGCGGCGATCGCATTTTTAACGGCAGGAGAGATAGTGTGGTCTGGCAGCAGCAGCGTGCCGTCCATATCGATTGCAATGAGTTTGATAGCCATGAGGTCCCCGGGATAAATGAGTGCTACCTCATGCTAACGCGATTAAGCACACAAAAATAGAGCTACCTTGCGCAACAAAAAGCCCCTTTTACGTTTATCCCGGGAACGGGAACTCACTCGCGGGTGAGAACGATTTTGCCAAACGCACCGCGATCCAGATGTTCAAGCGCCTGTTCCAGCTCGTCAAAGCGGTAGCGATGCTCAATCACCGGTTTTAACTCCGTGACATCAACAGCACGGACAAAATCTTCCAGCGCCCGGCGGTGTCCAACCCCAATCCCCTGAATGACGGGAGATTTCAGCAACAGCTCGCTTGCAGGCAGAGAAATTTCTGTTCCGGCCAGCACGCCAATGACCGATATCCGCCCATGAACGGCAACGGCGCGCAGGGAATGTCTCAGGTTCTCCCCACCCACCGTTTCGATAATATGGTCGATGCCGCGATCCTGCGTCAGTGCCAGCGTATTTTCAGCCCAGTCGCCTTTCAGTCGGTTGATGCCCTGGCTGGCCCCCAGCTTTTTGGCCCGCGCCAGTTTTTCATCACTCCCCGACGTAACAATAACTTCTGCGCCGTGCGCTTTTGCTATCTGCAAAGCGAATAGCGCCACACCGCCCGTCCCTTGTACCAGCACCGATTGCCCGGCGCGTAAATGACCGCGCTCCACCAGCGCAAACCAGGCGGTGAGCCCCGCGCAAGGAAGCGTGCTGGCCTCAGCGTCATCCAGGCTTTCCGGGGACGCCACCAGCGCGTTTTCACTCACAATCACATATTCGGCCAGCATGCCCTGGAAGTATCCACCGGACGTTTTATAGGGCAAATCGCGCGCGTCTGCCTGCGGCTTGCCGTCGATCCATTCCGGGAAGAAGGTTGAGATGACGCGTGCGCCGGGCTTGAAACGCGTAACGCCTTCGCCGGTGCTGTCCACTACGCCTGCCATGTCAGATGCTGGGGTAAACGGGAAGGAAAGCGGAATCGGCATCGTGCCTTCAATCACCATTTTATCCCGGTAGTTGAGCGCAACGGCATTAACCCTTACGCGAACCTCCCCCGGGCCTGGCTGTGGAACAGGCTCCTGAACGAGCCTGAGGCTTTCACGACCAAGGGCATCCATTGACCAGCGTTGCATTGTTTCAGTCATTTTTTTCTCCTGTCATCAGATGATTTTCAGTTCTGACAGTCTACCGTTGACTCAGCGTCGCCAGTGGCGATAAGTTTTCCCTTCATTGATGACCAAATTGACACAATCCGTCCATGACCGATACGCTGAAAGATATTCCCGTCTTCGTTGCCTCCGTTGAGGCAGGAAGTTTTGCCCAGGCCGCCGTCCGTCTGCATTTGTCGCGCTCGGCGGTAGGAAAAAGCATTGCTCGTCTTGAAGAGAGGCTGGGGGTTCGTCTGTTTCACCGGACCACCCGCAGTCAGAGGCTGACCGATAACGGCGCGCTTTTTTATGAACGCTGCCTGCGCGCGCTGGAGGAGATCCGTGGCGCTGAATCGCAGCTTGAAACCGGAAAACATCAGGTCAGCGGTCGGCTGCGTGTTGCCGTGCCGGTGCTGTTTGGTCGCCAGTGTATCGCCCCGCTGCTAATAGAGCTGGCGCAGGAGCATCCCGGGCTTGAGCTTGAAATGTCCTTCAGCGACCGCGTCGTGGATCTCGTGGAAGAAGGGTTTGATATGGCGGTGCGCAATGGCGCTCTGGCTGACAGCAGCGTGCTGGTCGCCAGAAGGCTGGGGGAGCACCGGATGGTGCTGTGCGCCGCGCCGGATTACCTGTTTAAGAATGGCCAGCCGCAAACCGTTGATGATCTACGCCAGCATACGGCCATTAACTACACGCGTGCGGGCAGAGTCCTACCCTGGCAGCTGATGGATTACGATGGCACGTCGCGCACGTTTATTCCCCGCTCATCGCTCAATATGGATGATTTACAGGCGATCTGCGACGCGGCGCTGGCCGGCCACGGCCTTGCGTGGCTACCCTGCTGGATGGTCATTAAAGAAATTCAGCAGGGAGATCTTGTCCCGCTCTTAAAGCAGGCCCCGGATGTACGCTTCGACGTTCATGCCGTCTGGCAGCAGACGCCACACCTGCCGCTAAGGGTAAGAATTGCCATAGATATGCTGGTCAAACGTTTACCGGCAGTGATGTCGCTGGAGTTTCCTGCGTCCATAAAAAAGCCGCGCTGAAGCGCGGCCAGTTATGCTGTCGTAAAGCGACGATTAAATATCGATATTCGCCGCCTTCAGGGCGTTCTCTTCGATGAAGGCGCGACGTGGTTCAACCGCATCGCCCATCAGGGTCGTGAACAGCTGATCCGCTGCGATTGCGTCTTTAACGGTGACGCGCAACATGCGACGGCTTTCCGGATCCATGGTGGTTTCCCACAGCTGATCCGGGTTCATTTCGCCCAGGCCTTTATAACGCTGAATAGAGAGACCACGACGGGACTCTTTTACCAGCCACTCCAGCGCCTGTTCGAAGCTGGCTACCGGCTGACGACGTTCGCCACGTTCGATAAACGCATCGTCTTCGATCAGACCGCGCAGCTTCTCGCCGAGGGTGCAGATACGGCGGTATTCCGGACCGGTCACAAATTCGTGCTCCAGCGGGTAGTCGGTATCGACGCCGTGGGTACGCACGCGGACGATCGGCTCGAACTGCTGCTCAGCGTTCTGCTGAACGTCGAACTTCCACTGGCTGCCGTGCTGCTCTTTCTCGTTCAGCTCGCTCACCAGGGTGTTCACCCAGCGGGTGACGGTCTGCTCGTTGCTCAGATCGGCTTCGGTCAGGGTCGGCTGGTAAATCAGCTCTTTCAGCAGCGCTTTCGGATAGCGACGCTCCATACGGCCAATCATTTTCTGCGTGGCGTTGAACTCGGAGACCAGACGCTCCAGCGGCTCACCGGCCAGCGCTGGCGCGCTGGAATTTGCGTGCAGGGTCGCACCATCAAGGGCGATCGCGATTTGGTACTGATCCATCGCGTCGTCATCTTTAATGTACTGTTCCTGCTTGCCTTTCTTCACTTTGTACAGCGGCGGCTGGGCAATGTAGACGTGGCCGCGCTCAACGATTTCCGGCATCTGACGATAGAAGAAGGTCAACAGCAGCGTACGAATGTGCGAGCCGTCGACGTCCGCATCGGTCATGATGATGATGCTGTGATAGCGCAGTTTGTCCGGGTTGTACTCGTCGCGACCAATGCCGCAGCCGAGCGCGGTGATGAGCGTCGCCACTTCCTGAGAAGAGAGCATCTTGTCGAAGCGCGCTTTCTCAACGTTAAGGATTTTACCCTTCAGCGGCAGAATCGCCTGGTTCTTGCGGTTACGGCCCTGCTTCGCAGAACCGCCCGCGGAGTCCCCTTCCACAAGGTACAGTTCAGACAGCGCCGGGTCGCGTTCCTGACAGTCAGCCAGTTTGCCCGGCAGGCCTGCCAGGTCCAGCGCGCCTTTACGACGGGTCATTTCACGCGCTTTACGCGCCGCTTCACGGGCACGCGCCGCATCGATAATTTTACCCACCACGATTTTCGCGTCGGACGGGTTTTCCAGCAGGTATTCGCTCAGCAGTTCGTTCATCTGCTGTTCAACCGCCGATTTCACCTCAGAAGAGACCAGCTTGTCTTTGGTCTGTGAGGAGAACTTCGGATCCGGCACCTTCACGGAGACCACGGCAATCAGGCCTTCACGGGCATCGTCACCGGTGGCGCTGACTTTCGCTTTTTTGCTGTAGCCTTCTTTGTCCATGTAGGCGTTCAGGGTTCGGGTCATCGCCGCGCGGAAGCCCGCCAGGTGCGTACCGCCATCGCGTTGTGGAATGTTGTTGGTGAAGCAGTAGATGTTTTCCTGGAAACCGTCGTTCCACTGCAAGGCCACTTCCACGCCGATACCGTCTTTTTCAGTAGAGAAGTAGAAGATATTCGGGTGAATTGGCGTTTTGTTCTTGTTCAGATACTCAACGAACGCCTTGATACCACCTTCGTAATGGAAGTGGTCTTCTTTGTTGTCGCGTTTGTCGCGCAGACGAATCGACACGCCGGAGTTCAGGAACGACAGTTCACGCAGGCGTTTCGCCAGAATGTCGTACTCGAATTCGGTGACGTTGGTGAAGGTTTCGAGGCTCGGCCAGAAACGCACCATGGTACCGGTTTTCTCGGTATCGCCCGTGACGGCCAGCGGCGCTTCAGGCACGCCATGCTGGTAGATCTGACGGTGAATTTTGCCTTCGCGCTGGATAACCAGCTCCAGCTTCTGCGACAGGGCGTTTACTACGGATACGCCTACGCCGTGCAGACCGCCGGAAACTTTATAGGAGTTATCATCGAACTTCCCGCCTGCGTGCAGAACGGTCATGATGACTTCCGCAGCAGATACGCCCTCTTCCGGGTGAATACCGGTTGGGATACCACGACCGTCATCGGTAACGGACACGGAGTTGTCCGCATGGATCGTGACCACGATGTCTTTACAGTGACCCGCGAGCGCTTCGTCGATAGCGTTATCTACCACCTCGAATACCATGTGGTGCAGACCGGTGCCGTCATCCGTGTCGCCGATATACATACCCGGGCGCTTACGCACCGCATCCAGCCCTTTCAGGACTTTGATACTGGAGGAGTCATAAGAATTCGACATCAACGTTTCTCGCTCATTTCAACTTGGGTTAATCCGTTATTTTACCCTTTTCCACGGTAAACATCTTCGAATTTTCGTCCGACATGTCTATAACGTGTTCAGCGCTAATGGCGCTGACGAAAACCTGCGACTGCGTGGCTTTTAAGCGGCTGGCAAGCAGCCCGCGCCGCGCGTCGTCAAGTTCCGAGGCAAAATCATCTATCAGGTACAGGCAGCGTCGCCCGCTCTCTCGAGTGAGGAACTCCCCCTGCGCCAGGCGCAGCGCGCACATCAGGAGCTTCAGCTGCCCGCGCGACAGCGTGTCTTCCACCGGCGCACCGTCGGCACGAATGCGGAAATCCGCCTTGTGCGGGCCGTGCGCGGTGTAGGTCAACATGCGATCGCGCTCGAAGCTTCTCTCTAACACCTCGGCATAATCCGTCTCTTTTTCCCAGCCACGCTGGAAAGAGAAGGTGAGAGAGAACTCGGGTAAAAACTGTTTGCAGGTGTCGGCCATGTCTTCGGCGATACCTGCGCTGTATTCGGCACGCCAGCGGCTGATTTGTTCCGCAAGAGGGATGAGTTCCATGTCCCACGGACGCAGCTGAGCGTAGCGCGTGACCTGGCGCAATGCGGCGTTACGCTGTTTAAGCAGACGCTTCAGGTTGCTCCAGGCGTTAAAGAAACCGGCTTCATTGTGAAAGCATCCCCAGTCGAGGAACGCTCTTCTGTATTTGGGGCCGCCGTTGAGTAAAGTAAACCCCTCGGGCGTAATCAGCTGCATCGGCATCAGCAGCGCCAGCTCCGCCACTTTGTGGCCATCGGTGCCGTCGATGCGCACCTTGCTGTCGCCCTGCTTGTCTTTGGTCAGGCCGATGGCGGTTTCCCGCTCTGCGCCCTGCAAACGCCCGTGCAGAACAAAAGATTCCTGCTCGTGGCGAATCACGCGACCAATCTGCAAACTGCGAAACGCCCGGCCGTGGCCGAGCGTATAGATGGCTTCCAGCACGCTGGTTTTGCCGCTGCCGTTCGCGCCAACCAGGAAATTAAAGCCAGGGGATAAAGCGAGATCCGCGCTTTCGATATTGCGAAAGTCGCGGATCAACAGACGGGTGAGCGACATTACAGTCTCATTGGCATGACAACATAAGCAGCCGACTGCGATGCGGCATCTTCAATCTGTACGCTCGAAACGGAGTCAGTCAGCAGGATGCGAACGTTCTCGCATTTCAGTGCATTCAGCACATCCAGCACATAGCTGACGTTGAAGCCGATTTCCATCTCAGCCCCGGCGTAGGTGACGTCCAGAATCTCTTCTGCCTCTTCCTGCTCCGGGTTGTTGGCGGTGATTTTGATCTGGTTTTCACTCACGTACAGACGTACGCCGCGGAATTTCTCGTTGGAGAGAATAGCGGCACGCGCGAACGCCTGCTTGAGGATGTCGCAACCCGCCTCCAGCGTTTTATCCGGGTTCTTCGGCAATACGCGGCGATAATCCGGGAAACGACCGTCTACCAGCTTCGATGTGAAGACAAAATCGCCCACGTGGGCACGAATATTGTTGCTGCCGATCTGCACGCGCAGCGGCGTTTCACCGCCGTCGAGCATACGCATCAGTTCAATTACGCCTTTACGCGGTACGATCACCGAATGGTTTGGCAGTGAATCGCCAATCGGCATGGAACAAACCGCCAGACGGTGACCGTCGGTCGCCACGGTACGCAGCTCTTCACCTTCGGTTTCGAACAGCATGCCGTTTAAGTAGTAACGGACGTCCTGATGCGCCATGGAGAACTGCGTGGCTTCAATCAGACGCTTCATCGTCGCCTGCGGCAGGGTAAATTCAACTTCGCTCTGCCAGTCATCCAGGTTCGGGAAGTCCGCAGCGGGCAGCGTGGAGAGGGAGAAACGGCTGCGGCCAGAGCGCACCAGCATGCGGTCGCCCTCCAGCTGCACGGCGATTTCAGCGCCTTCCGGCAGCCCACGGCAAATATCAAAGAATTTACGTGCCGGAACCGTGGTCGCGCCCGCGTCGTGCGGCTGAGTCAGCGTAACGCGCGCGATCATTTCCATTTCCAGATCTGTGCCGGTCAGCGACAGCGTACCGTCCGCGACCTGAAGCAGCAGGTTTCCAAGAATAGGCAGCGTAGGGCGGCCGCCTAATGGGCCACTCACCTGTTGCAGCGGTTTTAATAAATGTTCACGTTCAACGGTAAATTTCATAGCGTCACGATGATAATGTTCTGATTAAATTGGAAAAATCTTCTTTTATGTCGTGGCTTTCTTCGCGTAACTGCTCGATCTTGCGACAGGCGTGCAGCACGGTCGTATGGTCACGGCCACCAAACGCATCACCGATTTCCGGCAGGCTGTGGTTGGTTAGCTCTTTTGCCAGCGCCATCGCCATCTGACGCGGACGCGCCACCGAGCGGGAACGACGTTTAGACAGTAAATCTGCCACTTTGATCTTGTAGTACTCAGCCACCGTCTTCTGAATATTGTCGATAGTGACCAGTTTTTCCTGCAAAGCCAATAAATCGCGCAGCGCTTCACGCACAAAATCGATGGTGATCGCCCGACCGGTGAAGTTGGCGTTGGCGATAACGCGGTTCAGCGCCCCTTCCAGCTCACGCACGTTGGAACGCAGGCGCTTGGCAATGAAGAACGCCACTTCACCCGGCAGGCGAATGTCGTTCTCGTCGGCTTTTTTCATCAGGATCGCGACGCGGGTTTCCAGCTCCGGCGGCTCGATCGCCACGGTCAGGCCCCAGCCGAAGCGGGATTTGAGACGATCTTCAACGCCGTTGATCTCTTTTGGATAACGATCCGAGGTCAGAATGATCTGCTGATTGCCTTCCAGCAGGGCGTTAAAGGTATGGAAAAACTCTTCCTGCGATCGTTCTTTATTGGCAAAGAACTGAATGTCATCGATCAGCAGCGCATCAACGGAACGGTAGTAGCGTTTAAACTCTTCGATCGCATTGTTTTGCAGGGCTTTTACCATGTCCTGAACGAAGCGTTCGGAGTGCATATACACCACTTTGGCATTGGGCTTACGCGCCATAATGCCGTTGCCCACCGCATGCAGCAGGTGCGTTTTACCGAGACCCGTGCCGCCATACAGGAACAGCGGGTTGTAAGCGCCACCGGGGTTATCGGCAACCTGACGAGCCGCCGCGCGTGCCAGCTGGTTCGACTTACCTTCAACGAAGTTATCGAACGTGTGTTTCACGTTAACGTTAGAGCGGTAGGTAGGCTCAGCGGGGGCCGGAACGTTATCCCAGCCCTGACGAACCGGTGCAACGCGAGGCGCTGGAGCGGGCGCCGCCTGTGCAGGGGCTGCCACATTGACAACTTCACGAACGGTTTGGGTGACCGGCTTTGTGCCCACTTCAAAACGCAGCTGTGGGGCATCTGACCCGCAGAAATCGTTCAGCAGTCCATTGATGTTATTAAGGTATTTATCCCTTACCCAATCGAGCACGAAACGGTTTGGCGCATACAAAGCCAGCGTGTTATCGCTCAGTTCCGCCTGCAACGGGCGGATCCACATACTGAATTCTGTGGCTGGTAACTCATCCTGCAATCGGGCAAGACACTGCTGCCAAAGCGAAAGTGACACGGCGGACTCCACTCGAACAATAAAAGAAAACTATTGAATATTCATGATTGTTGGCGCACATCGACATGACCCCATCAGGGTGATGTGCGAACCGCTATCTGCGGTTATACACGCTATCGTTGATACAACCTGAACGATGTTGTGTTTATGCCCGACCAGGATCGCTGGATCCCGATCGGGACCGCGGATCATAGCCTAAACTGAGCCAGAGATCTTCTGTTTCTCACAGATTCTTCCCGATTTATCCACAGGAAGATCCGGAATCGGGTAAGTGTAAACGATCCTGACGCGAGTGCCTCGCGATTTAGGCCGCATATTGGAAAATTTAATGAGCACAGACAATTTTTGGCTTAAATGATCTAACGAAGATCCGGGACGATCCTTGCGCTTTATCGTTGAGCCCGTATAATCCTCGACCCGGCGCGTGATGCTCATCTTCCTGCGTCGTCCGCTGCTCATTTTCCACGCGAAAACTTGCGGAAATACACAGGGATTTAAGGAAAGAGAATTGACTCCGGAGTGTACAATTATTACAATCCGGCCTCTTTAATCACCCACGGCTTCGGCGTCCGTCATTCGAAACTCGGTCGGGCATCCGCAAAAGTCATGAATTTTTTTCAAGTTTAGGTAGAAATCGCCATGAAACGCACTTTTCAACCGTCTGTACTGAAGCGCAACCGTTCTCACGGCTTCCGTGCTCGTATGGCTACTAAAAATGGTCGTCAGGTTCTGGCACGTCGTCGTGCTAAAGGCCGCGCTCGTCTGACCGTTTCCAAGTAATAAAGCTAACCCCTGAGTGGTTAAGCTCGCATTTCCCAGGGAGTTACGTTTGTTAACTCCCACTCATTTCACTTTCGTCTTCCAGCAGCCATTACGGGCTGGCACGCCGCAAATCACCATCCTCGGCCGCCAAAATTCGCTGGGGCATCCCCGCATCGGTCTCACAGTCGCCAAGAAAAACGTTAAGCGTGCGCATGAACGCAACCGGATTAAACGTCTGACGCGTGAAAGCTTCCGTTTACGTCAGCACGAACTGCCTTCAATGGATTTCGTGGTGGTGGCTAAAAAAGGGGTTGCCGACCTCGATAACCGTGCTCTCTCGGAAGCGTTGGAAAAATTATGGCGCCGCCACTGTCGCCTGGCTCGCGGGTCCTGATAGCCCTCATTCGGGTCTATCAACGCCTGATTAGTCCGCTACTCGGGCCACACTGCCGTTTCACGCCAACATGCTCAAGCTACGGAATTGAGGCATTGCGCAGGTTTGGAGTGATAAAAGGCAGTTGGTTGACGGTGAAACGCGTATTAAAATGCCACCCTTTACACCCAGGTGGAGACGACCCCGTCCCTCCAGGACCTTTTGATACCAGAGAACACTAACGATGGATTCGCAACGCAATCTTCTTATCATCGCTTTGTTGTTCGTGTCTTTCATGATCTGGCAGGCATGGGAGCAGGATAAAAATCCTCAACCCCAGCAGCAGACCACGCAGACCACGACCACCGCAGCGGGTAGCGCCGCCGACCAGGGCGTACCGGCCAGTGGCCAGGGGAAACAGATTACGGTTAAGACCGATGTGCTTGAGCTGACTATCAACACCCGTGGTGGTGATGTTGAGCAGGCGCTGCTGTTGACCTACCCGAAAGAGCTGAAGTCTACCGAACCGTTCCAGTTACTGGAAACCACGCCTGAATTTATCTACCAGGCGCAGAGCGGCCTGACCGGTCGTGATGGCCCGGATAACCCGGCTAACGGTGCGCGTCCACTGTATAACGTCGAGAATGACACGTTTGTGCTGGCTGATGGTCAGAACGAACTGGTTATCCCGATGACCTACACCGACGCGGCAGGCAACACCTTCACCAAAACCTTCACCCTGAAACGCGGTGAGTATGCGGTGAACGTGGGCTACAGCGTACAGAACGCCGGTGCGAAACCACTGGAAATCTCTACCTTTGGTCAGTTGAAGCAGTCCATCAATCTGCCGTCTCACCGTGACACCGGAAGCAGCAACTTTGCGCTGCATACCTTCCGTGGCGCGGCTTACTCCACGCCAGATACCAAGTACGAGAAATACAAATTCGACACCATTGCCGATAACGAAAACCTGAACGTCAGCTCTAAAGGCGGTTGGGTCGCAATGCTGCAACAGTATTTCGCGACGGCGTGGGTACCGAATAACGACGGTACGAACAACTTCTACACCGCGAACCTCGGCAACGGTATTGCAGCCATCGGCTACAAATCTCAGCCGGTTCTGGTGCAGCCGGGTCAAACCGGGAAACTGGCAAGCACCCTGTGGGTCGGTCCGGAAATCCAGGACAAAATGGCTGCCGTTGCGCCGCACCTGGATCTGACCGTCGATTACGGTTGGTTGTGGTTCATCTCTCAGCCGCTGTTTAAGCTGCTGAAGTTCATCCACAGCTTCCTGGGTAACTGGGGCTTCTCCATCATCGTTATCACCTTTATCGTTCGTGGCATCATGTACCCGCTGACTAAAGCGCAGTACACCTCCATGGCGAAGATGCGTATGCTACAGCCGAAGATTCAGGCTATGCGTGAGCGTCTGGGCGATGACAAACAGCGTCAGAGCCAGGAGATGATGGCCCTGTATAAAGCAGAGAAAGTGAACCCACTGGGTGGTTGCTTCCCGCTGCTGATTCAGATGCCAATCTTCCTTGCGCTGTACTACATGCTGATGGGTTCCGTTGAGCTGCGCCACGCGCCGTTCGCTCTGTGGATCCATGACCTGTCCGCACAGGACCCGTACTACATCCTGCCGATCCTGATGGGCGTGACGATGTTCTTCATTCAGAAGATGTCTCCGACCACCGTGACCGACCCGATGCAGCAGAAGATCATGACCTTTATGCCGGTCATCTTCACCGTGTTCTTCCTGTGGTTCCCGTCAGGTCTGGTGCTGTACTATATCGTCAGCAACCTGGTGACCATCATCCAGCAGCAGCTGATTTACCGTGGTCTGGAAAAACGTGGCCTGCATAGCCGCGAAAAGAAAAAGTCCTGATTCGGTAACTTAACGCTAAAATAAGGGCGGTCGATTGACCGCCTTTTTTATTTGTATTGAACGAGAGCAACCATGAGCCATAACGACACTATCGTCGCCCAGGCAACCCCACCGGGACGCGGTGGTGTAGGCATTCTGCGCATCTCCGGCCTGAAGGCGCGTGAGGTGGCCGAAGCGGTGCTGGGTAAACTGCCAAAGCCGCGCTACGCTGATTATCTGCCGTTTAAGGATGCCGACGGCACACCGCTGGACCAGGGCATCGCGCTGTGGTTCCCCGGCCCAAACTCCTTTACCGGCGAAGATGTGCTGGAGCTTCAGGGTCACGGCGGCCCGGTGATCCTCGACCTGCTGTTAAAACGTATTCTGACCCTGCCTGGCCTGCGCATTGCAAAGCCGGGTGAGTTCTCCGAGCGTGCTTTCCTCAACGATAAGCTCGACCTGGCGCAGGCCGAGGCGATTGCTGATCTGATCGACGCCAGTTCCGAACAGGCAGCCCGCTCCGCGCTGAACTCGTTGCAGGGGGCATTTTCCGCACGCGTGAATCACCTTGTGGAAGCACTTACTCACCTGCGAATCTATGTCGAAGCGGCTATCGACTTCCCGGACGAGGAGATCGACTTCCTCTCAGACGGTAAAATTGAAGCTCAGCTCAATCAGGTGATGAACGATCTCGATGCCGTTCGCGCCGAAGCGCGCCAGGGCAGCCTGCTACGTGAAGGAATGAAGGTGGTGATTGCTGGTCGCCCCAATGCCGGAAAATCGAGCCTGCTGAACGCCCTGGCGGGCCGTGAAGCGGCGATCGTGACCGACATAGCCGGCACCACCCGCGATGTCCTGCGCGAGCATATCCATATCGACGGCATGCCGCTGCACATCATCGACACCGCTGGCCTGCGCGATGCGAGCGATGAAGTCGAGCGTATCGGTATCGAACGCGCCTGGCAGGAGATCGAGCAGGCCGACCGCGTGCTGTTTATGGTGGACGGCACGACAACCGACGCCGTTGACCCGGCTGAAATCTGGCCAGACTTTATCGCCCGTCTCCCGGCTAAACTGCCGATCACCGTGGTGCGCAACAAGGCCGACGTTACCGGCGAAACGCTGGGCATCAGCGATGTGAATGGTCACTCACTTATTCGCCTGTCGGCCCGTACCGGTGAAGGCGTGGAAGCCCTGCGTAGCCATCTCAAACAGAGCATGGGCTTCGACACCAGTATGGAGGGCGGCTTCCTGGCACGTCGTCGTCACTTGCAGGCGCTGGAAGAGGCGGCTCGCCACCTTGAGCAGGGTAAAGCCCAGCTGATCGGCGCGTGGGCCGGTGAACTGCTGGCGGAAGAGCTGCGTCTGGCGCAGCAGAACCTGAGTGAGATCACCGGGGAGTTTACGTCGGACGATCTGCTGGGTCGGATTTTCTCGAGCTTCTGCATTGGTAAGTAATTCCCGTTAATACAGGGTGATTTCCTCCAGGGAAATCACCATTGTCCAAATGGCAACTCGCTTAATCCCTCCACGCCCCCTATCCTGCATGCCTGCATCTATGGGGGGTTTATGGCGCGTTTTCTGTTTTGTAGTTTCGCATTAGTTCTGCTGTATCCGTCCGGCATTGATATGTATCTGGTGGGATTACCGCACATCGCCCGCGATCTGGGCGCCAGCGAAGCGCAGCTGCATATCGCGTTTTCGGCCTACCTCGCGGGGATGGCGTCGTCGATGGTCTTTGCCGGGAAGATCGCGGATAAGGCTGGCCGTCAGCCTGTCGCCATTACGGGTGCAGTTATCTTTGCGCTGGCATCAGTACTATCTTCAGTGGCTCAGGAAAGCACAATGTTCCTGTCAGGCCGTTTTATCCAGGGCATTGGCGCGGGTGGCTGTTACGTGGTGGCGTTTGCTATTCTTCGCGATACCTTAAGCGCCCAGCGCCGCGCTAAAGTGCTGTCGATGCTGAACGGCATTACCTGCATCATCCCGGTGCTGGCACCGGTTGTAGGCTACCTGATTATGCTTAAATTTCCGTGGCAGAGTCTTTTCTGGACCATGGCCGCAATGGGCGCCATCGTCTTTATCCTGTCCGTGACGGTGCTGAAAGAGACCCATCCCGGTTCGCAACAGCCATATCACACCGCAACCCTCCATCCGGCTGAAAAGCTGATGAATCGCTTTTTCCTGAGTCGGCTGGCAATCACCACGCTTAGCGTGGCGGTGATCCTCACCTATGTAAACGTTTCCCCGGTGTTGCTGATGGAGACGATGGGCTTCGATCGCGGTGAGTATTCGACGGTGATGGCGCTAACCGCGATGGTGAGCATGGCGGTTTCATTCTCCACGCCCTTTGCGCTCAACATCTTCCGCCAGCGCACGCTGATGCTCACCTCACAGACGCTGTTCCTCGCCGCAGGCGTGATCCTGGCGACCGCCACCTCACACGCTGTAATGCTGGTGGGCATTACTCTGATCTGCGCCGGATTCTCCGTCGGCTTTGGTGTGGCGATGAGTCAGGCGCTTGGCCCGTTTTCGCTGCGGGCTGGCGTGGCAAGCTCGGTGCTGGGCATTGCGCAGGTCTGCGGTTCGTCACTGTGGATTTGGCTGGCGGCGGTGATCGGCCTTAACGCGCTGAATATGCTGATCGGGGTTCTGATTGGCTGTAGCATACTCTGCATTACCTTACTTATGGTCATCCAGCCCGCGGCGCACTATGAAGAAGCCCATCAGCAGTCTCGATCTTAATCTTTTACTTTGCCTGCAACTTTTGTTGCAGGAGCGCAGCGTCACCAAAGCCGCGAAGCGGATGAACGTGACGCCGTCCGCGGTGAGTAAATCGCTGGCGAAGCTGCGCGACTGGTTCGACGATCCGCTGTTTGTGAAAACGCCTTTAGGGCTATTGCCCACACCGCTGACGGTGAGTCTGGAACAGGATTTGGCCGACTGGATGCAGATTGGCAACCAGATCCTCGATAAATTCCACCATAGCTCTCCAGGCGGGCTTAAGTTTGTGCTCGCCGCCGAAACACCGCTGATGCTGATCCGCTTTAATACCCTGCTGGAGCAGGTGAATGAACGCTACCCACAGGCGACGGTGAAGCTGCGCCAATGGGATTACGATTCGCTGGACGCCATTACGCGCGGAGAAGTGGATCTGGGCTTCACCGGGCGTGAAACGCACCCTCGCTCGCGCGAACTGCTAAAGCTGATGCCGTGGTTTATCGACTACGAAATCCTGTTCAGTGACCGTCCGTGCGTGTATTTGCGCGAGGATCATCCCGCGCTCCAGGAAGCGTGGGATCTGGAGACGTTTCTGCGCTACCCGCATATCAGCATCTTCTGGGAACGCAGCGACACCTGGGCGCTCGACGAGGTGCTAAGGGAGATGGGGCGGGAGCGTAACATCGCCATGAGTTTGCCCGGTTTTGAGCAGTCGATGTTTATGGCGGCCCAGCCGGATCACAACTACATTGCCACTGCGCCGCACTACTGCCATCACTACAATCAACTCCACCAGCGTAATCTGGTCTGTCTTCCCATTCCCATCGATGAGGCGCAGGCAGAAAAGCTCACCGTCCCCTTCACGCTGATCTGGCATAAACGGAACAGCCATAATCCGAAAATCCTCTGGCTGCGCGAGACGATCAAAGCGCTGTATACCGCATCAGGTCAGGTTTTTGCCTAAGATAATGTAAAGTTCGGTGCTCAGGCTTCTCTTATTTCCATTTACTGATTAAAACAGAAGCTGAGTTAAGCGATAATCATGTAACCGTTTAACCGACTACGACCATTATCAAGGAGCGAAAAATGGCTACGCATTTTGCACGAGGAACATTAACGGAAGGGCATCTCGTATCGGCCAGACTTTCTTCAGCCTGTCACAGTGAGGCGCTCAAACTACCTGAACACCGCAGGACGCGGTTTTTAGCTTCCAGAGCGCTCCTCGCAGAACTGCTTTTTATGCTCTACGGCACCAGCGAATTACCGGACATACTCACCCAGCCAGAAGGTCGCCCGGTTTTTGCGGACCCGGCACTCCCCCATTTTTCCATTGCGTACACCGGCAACATTGTTGGCGTCGCGCTGACGACGGAAGGTGATTGCGGCCTGGATATGGAGCTACAACGCGTCACGCGCAGCTTCCATGGTGCGAACGCGCTCGATGAATACCCGCTCTCAAGCAATGAGAAGCTGTGGATACGTAACCAGAACGACCCCGTTGAAGCCAGAGCGCAGCTCATCACCCTTCGCCAGAGCATCCGCAAACTGAGCGGCGCGGCGTCAGACGACGCCAGCCTGTTGCAGCTGCTCCCCGGCTCCGGACGCCTGCGCGCGACAAAAGCCTCGCTGGTAGAGGCGCTCAGCGACGCTGAGGACGTGCTGATCTGGTCCGTTGCGGTGACACCCGCCATCGAACGGCTGAAAATCTGGGAGTTTGACAGCACTCGCGGTTGGCGTAGTCTTCCGGATGTCCCTGAGCGCGCCAACGAGCCCGCCGCGCGCCTGATGCGATTAACCAGTTTACCGGCAGAAAAAGCATACACCCATAGCTGATCCGTCCAGGGTCATCATGATGAAACAGGAGTAATCATGTCTGATACGTTGAAAGTTGTTACGTTACTGGGAAGCCTGCGCAAAGGTTCTTTTAACGGGATGGTTGCCCGTACGCTGCCGCAGCTGGCGCCTGCGGGAATGGAGATCAGTGCCCTGCCGTCCATTGGCGACATCCCGCTTTATGATGCTGACGTTCAGCAGGAAGAAGGGTTCCCGCAGAGCGTGGAAGCGATAGCCGAGCAGATCCGTCAGGCTGACGGCGTGGTGATTGTGACGCCTGAGTATAACTACTCGGTGCCGGGTGGTCTGAAGAACGCCATTGACTGGCTGTCCCGTTTACCGGAGCAGCCGCTGTCTGGTAAACCTGTGCTGATCCAGACCAGCTCAATGGGCGCCATCGGCGGCGCGCGCTGCCAGTATCACCTGCGTCAGATCCTGGTGTTCCTGGATGCGATGGTGATGAACAAGCCGGAATTTATGGGCGGCGTGATTCAGAACAAGGTCGACCCGCAGACGGGTGAAGTGGTGGATCAGAGTACGCGTGACCATCTCTCTGGCCAGCTGACCGCGTTTGGGGATTATATTAAGCGGGTGAAGGCCTGATAAAAAAGCCCGGTGGCGCTAGCGCTTACCGGGCCTACATTCGTCAGTAGGTCAGGTAAGCGAAGCGCCACCTGACACCACCAGCATCTTAGTGTGCATCAATAAACACAATCTTCAGCACAAACAGCAGCGCCACAATAATCACGCACGGGCTGAGTTCGCGGAAGCGGCCAGTACCGATCTTCATCACGCAGTAAGAGATAAAGCCCAGCGCGATACCTTCGGTGATCGAGAAGCTGAACGGCATCATCACCGCGGTAATAAATGCCGGAACGGCTTCCGTCAGATCTTCCCACTTCACGCGCGCCAGGCTTGAGGTCATCAGCACGCCGACGTAGATCAGCGCGCCGGCTGCCGCGTATGGTGGCACCATCCCCGCCAGCGGAGAGAGGAAGATCACCAGCAGGAACAGCAGACCCACAACTACCGCCGTCAGGCCGGTACGACCACCCACGGACACACCGGAAGAGGATTCAATGTAAGCGGTAACAGACGAGGTACCGATGAAAGAGCCAGCAACGGAAGAGATGCTATCCACATACAGCGCCTGCTTCATGCGCGGGAATTTGCCTTTTTCATCTGCCAGACCCGCTTTGTCGGTCACGCCAATCAGCGTACCGGAGGAGTCAAACAGGTTGACCAGCATGAAGGAGAAAATCACCCCGGCCAGTCCCAGGTTCAGCGAGCCCGCCAGATCAACGTGGCCAATCACGGTAGAGACGCTCGGTGGCGCAGAGACGATACCGTTGTAATGCACGTCACCCAGCATCCAGCCCAGCAGCGTGGTCACAATGATAGAGACCAGCACCGCAGCATGGATGTTGCGCGATGCCAGGATCGCGATGATAAAGAAGCCCAGCACGCCCAGCAGCACGCTGTGAGAGGTCAGGTTACCAATGCTCACCAGCGTTTCCGGGTTCGCCACGATAACGCCAGCGTTTTTCAGCCCCATCATGCCGATGAACAGACCGATACCGCTGGTGATGCCCACGCGCAGGCTCACGGGAATGTTCGCAATCATCCAGTAGCGCACGCGGAAGATGGTCAGCAGCAGCAGGCCGACCGCGCCCCAGAAAATAGCGCCCATCCCAACCTGCCACGGCAGGCCCATCGCCTGAACCACCACGAACGCAAAGAACGCATTCAGACCCATTGCCGGGGCCAGCGCCACGGGCAGATTAGCGAAAACACCCATCAGGATGCTGCCAAGGGCTGCGATCAGACAGGTGGTTACAAAGACGGCGCTGGTGTCCATGCCAGCCACGCCCAGAATTTGCGGGTTAACGAAAACGATATAGACCATCGTCAGGAAGGTAGTAAAACCGGCGATCACTTCGGTGCGTGCCGTTGTGCCGTGCTCGCGCAGTTTGAACACGCGCTCAAGCAGCCCCTGACCAGACGTCTGGGTAGTGTGTTGTTGACTCATCATCAATTTCCGAACAAGGAGGGAAAATTCGTCGCTATCCTATACCAAAATGCGACAATAGTGGCGGTTACGGGATACTTTTTTCATTGATTTTGCTTATACGGCAACGATTGCGTCCCGGTGAACTGCCGTACGAAAACGTTAAACTTGTTAAAAGGGAAAGGCATGTCCGGAATTGAAGCGGTATTTTTCGACTGTGACGGTACGCTGGTCGACAGTGAGGTCATTTGTTCCCGCGCGTATGTCGCCATGTTCCAGGAATTTGGCATTACGCTCGATCTCGAAGAGGTGTTTAAACGCTTTAAGGGCGTGAAGCTGTACGAGATCATCGACATCATTAACGAAGAGCACGGGGTGGATCTGGCGAAAGCGGATCTGGAACCGGTGTACCGCGCCGAGGTCGCACGCCTCTTCGACGCCGAGCTGGAAGTTATCGCCGGCGCTAACGCGCTGCTGGATGCGATGACGGTGCCGATCTGCGTGGTCTCTAACGGCCCGGTCAGCAAAATGCAGCACTCGCTCGGCAAGCTGGACATGTTGCACCACTTCCCGGAAAAACTGTTCAGCGGCTACGATATCCAGCGCTGGAAGCCCGATCCGGCGCTGATGTTCCACGCGGCGAAGGCGATGAACGTCAACGTGGAGAACTGCATTCTGGTGGATGACTCGTCTGCGGGCGCGCAGTCAGGGATTGATGCGGGGATGGAGGTGTTTTACTTCTGCGCCGATCCGCACAACAAGCCGATCGATCATCCAAAAGTGACGACCTTTACCGATCTGGCGCAGTTGCCAGCGTTGTGGAAGGCGCGCGGGTGGGATATTACGCGTTGAATTAACGTAGGGCGGGTAAGCGTTAGCGCCACCCGCCACACACATTACTCTTTCGGATCTTTGCCTGCCAGCAGCTTGTCCAGCTCGTCGCCGCCCACGTGTCGGAAATCCTGCCCCTTCACGAAATAGAAGATGTATTCGCAAATGTTCTGGCAACGGTCACCGATACGCTCGATGGAGCGCGCACAGAACAGCGCGGTCAGTACGCTTGGAATGGTACGAGAATCTTCCATCATGTAGGTCATCAGCTGACGCACAATGCCTTCGTATTCCTGGTCAACTTTCTTGTCTTCACGGTAGATACGGACCGCTTCGTCCAGATCCATGCGCGCGAAAGCGTCCAGCACGTCGTGCAGCATCTGCACGGTGTGGCGCCCGAGAGACTCCAGGCTCACCAGCAGCGGCTGGTGCTGCTGGGAGAATTTCTCCAGCGCGGTACGGCAGATTTTATCCGCCACGTCACCGATACGCTCCAGCTCGGCGATGGTTTTGATGATCGCCATCACCAGACGCAGGTCGCTCGCCGTCGGCTGACGCTTCGCAATGATGCGCACGCAGGCTTCGTCGATGGCGACTTCCATCATATTGACGTTGTGGTCGCCTTCAATAACGCGCTTCGCCAGCTCGCTGTCCTGGTTGTGCATCGCCGTGATCGCGTCAGAAAGCTGCTGCTCGACCATGCCGCCCATGGTCATCACCTGGGTGCGAATGCTTTCCAGCTCTGCGTTAAACTGGCCGGAAATGTGTTTATTAAGATTGAGGTTGTCCATGGTTTCTCCACATGCACTAAGGCAAATCAACCGTAGCGGCCAGTAATATAATCTTCGGTTTGTTTCTTCGCCGGACGAGTGAACAGCGCGTCCGTATCGCTGAACTCAATCAACTCGCCCAGGTACATAAACGCCGTGTGGTCAGAACAACGTGCAGCCTGCTGCATGTTGTGGGTCACGATCACCACGGTGTAATCCTGCTTCAGCTCGGTGATCAGCTCTTCGATACGCCCGGTTGAGATCGGGTCCAGGGCTGAGCACGGCTCATCCAGCAGCAAGACTTCCGGGCGAATGGCGATACCGCGCGCAATGCACAGACGCTGCTGCTGACCACCGGAGAGAGAGTACCCACTCTGGTGAAGTTTATCTTTGGTTTCGTTCCATAATGCGGCCTTGGTCAATGCCCACTGCACGCGCTCGTCCATATCCGCACGGGAGAGCTTCTCAAACAGACGCACACCAAAGGCGATGTTGTCATAGATCGACATCGGGAACGGCGTGGGTTTCTGGAATACCATCCCCACTTTCGCACGCAGCAGGGCGATATCCTGGGTATTGGTCAGGATGTTGTCACCGTCCAGCAGAATTTCACCTTCTGCGCGCTGCTCCGGATAGAGCGAATACATTTTGTTAAAGGTGCGCAGCAGCGTGGATTTGCCACAGCCGGACGGACCGATGAATGCCGTTACCTGGTTCTTTGCGATATCCAGGTTGATATTCTTCAGGGCATGGAATTTGCCGTAGTAGAAGTTCAAATCACGAACCTGAATCTTACCCGGGGCAGTATCAACCATACTCATTGACTCATTTCCTCATTCGGCGCCGCGATGTGCCGCGCCGTAAAAATTTAACCGTGTTTCTTCTTCGCGAAAATGACGCGCGCCAGAATGTTCAGCAACAGTACGCAAAGGGTGATGATCAGCACCCCGGCCCAGGCCAGCTGCTGCCATTCCGCGAATGGGCTCATCGCAAATTTAAAGATCGTCACCGGCAGGTTGGCGATCGGCTGCATCATGTCCGTGCTCCAGAACTGATTGGAGAGGGCGGTAAACAGCAGCGGTGCGGTTTCACCGGCGATACGGGCGATAGCCAGCAGGATACCGGTCATGATCCCCGAGACGGACGCTTTCAGGGTGATCGCCGAAATCATCTTCCATTTAGGCGTACCCAGCGCGTAAGCCGCTTCACGCAGGCTGTCCGGCACCAGTTTCAGCATGTTTTCAGTGGTACGAATAACGATAGGCACCTGCAACAGCGCCAGCGCAATCACACCCGCCCAGCCGGAGAAGTGTTCCATTTGCGCCACCACGATGGTGTAAACAAACAGACCCACGACAATCGACGGGGCAGAAAGCAGAATGTCGTTAATGAAGCGGATGACTTCAGCGATCCAGGACTTGCGGCCATATTCCGCCAGATAGATACCCGCCATGATGCCCAACGGCGTACCGAAAACGGTCGCCCACAGGATCAGCAGGCCGCTGCCCGCCAGGGCGTTTGCCAGACCACCACCCGCCGTGTTCGGCGGCGGCGTCATCTCGGTGAACAGCGCCAGGGACATTCCATCAATACCCCGGGTGATGGTGGACATCAGGATCCAGATCAGCCAGAACAGGCCGAACGCCATCGTCGCCATGGAAAGCGTCAACGCAATGCGGTTTTTAATCCGGCGCTTTGACTGCATTTTGCGACGGGATTCCGCAAGCTGAGCGGTGTTTTGCATGTCGAGAGTCGCCATTAGCGTGCCCCCTCGTTTTTAGCCAGACGCATAATCATCAGCTTGGAGATAGCCAGCACAATAAAGGTGATAACAAACAGGATCAGACCCAGTTCCATCAGCGCGGCGACGTGCAGCCCGGATTCCGCTTCGGCAAATTCGTTCGCCAGCGCAGAGGTAATACTGTTCCCCGGCATATAAAGCGAGGCGCTGTCGAGCTGGTAGGTGTTGCCGATGATAAAGGTGACCGCCATGGTTTCACCCAGCGCGCGACCTAAGCCCAGCATAATGCCGCCAATCACCCCATTTTTGGTGAACGGAAGGACGATGCGCCAGATAACTTCCCAGGTGGTGCAGCCGATGCCGTAGGCGGACTCTTTCATCATCACCGGGGTTTGTTCGAAGACATCGCGCATGACCGCCGCAATGTACGGAATAATCATGATGGCGAGGATCACACCTGCCGCCAGAATGCCGATACCGAATGCCGGGCCGGAGAACAGCGCCCCCACAAACGGAATGGCAGAGAGAACGTTACCGACCGGCTCCTGGAAGTACGTCGCAAACAGCGGCGCGAAGATAAACAGGCCCCACATGCCGTAGACGATACTTGGGATGGCCGCCAGCAGTTCAATGGCGATACCCAGCGGACGTCGCAGCCAGCCTGGCGCCAGTTCCGTCAGGAACAGGGCAATACCAAAGCTCACCGGAACCGCAATCAACAGGGCGATAAAAGAGGTCACCAGCGTGCCGTAAATCGGCACCAGCGCACCGTAAATATCGTTCGGCGCATCCCACTCTTTGGTCCACAGGAAGGCGAAACCAAATTTTTGAATGCTCGGCCAGGAGGAGAAAATCAGGGACACGATAATGCCGCCCAGCAGCAATAGCACAATCAGCGCAGCCAGTTTCACCAGCGCGCTGAAAATCATGTCACCTTTTTTACCCGGAGGGTTAAATGCAGGCTTGGTTGCAGCCATAAATTACTCTTCTGTTTGAGACGTTTTTACGAATATGCCCGGTGGCGCTGACGCTTACCGGGCCTACAGAGTAAACCGTAGGGCGGGTAAGCGCAGCGCCACCCGCCATCTTCGTTAAATATATCCTGTTAGTACAGCGCTTTACCGCTGCTGTCTTTCACGTTGGTTTTCCATGCAGCACGGATCTGCTCAACCACGCTGTCTGGCAGGCTGGCGTAATCCAGATCGTTAGCCTGTTTGCCGCCATTTTTATATGCCCAGTCGAAGAACTTCAGCACTTCAGCACCCTGCTCAGGTTTCTTCTGCTCTTTGTGGACCAGAATGAAGGTGGTAGACGTGATAGGCCATGCATCGTCGCCTTTCTGGTTGGTCAGGTCCTGCGCGAAGGATTTGCTCCAGTCAGCGCCTTTCGCGGCGTTGGCGAAATTCTCTTCGGTCGGGCTAACCGGTTTGCCGTCGGCAGAAACCAGTTTGGTGTAAGCCAGGTTGTTCTGCTTAGCGTAAGCGTATTCTACGTAACCGATGGAGCCTGGCAGACGCTGTACGAAGGCTGCGATACCGTCGTTGCCTTTACCGCCCAGACCGGTTGGCCAGTTAACGGTAGAGCCGGAACCGACTTTAGATTTCCACTCTTCGTTCACTTTCGCCAGGTAGCTGGTGAACACGAAAGAGGTACCAGAGCCGTCAGCACGACGAACCACCGCGATATTCTGCGAAGGCAGCTTAACGCCCGGGTTCAGCTTAGTGATGGCTTCGTCATCCCATTTTTTGATTTTGCCCAGGTAGATGTCACCCAGGGTTTTGCCGTCCAGCACCAGCTCGCCTGATTTCAGGCCAGGGATGTTAACAGCCAGCACAACGCCGCCGATCACGGTCGGGAACTGGAACAGGCCTTCCTGATTCAGTTTCTCATCAGACAGCGGAGCGTCGGATGCGCCGAAATCAACGGTATTCGCGGTAATTTGTTTTACGCCACCGGAGGAGCCGATACCCTGATAGTTGACCTTGTTACCGGTCTCTTTCTGGTAGGTATCCGCCCATTTGGCATACACCGGCGCAGGGAAGGTTGCACCAGCGCCAGTCAGGCTTGCTGCTGCAAAGGCAGAGAAAGCGCTCATTGATAAGGTCGCGGCGACAACAGTTGCGACAGTGGTACGCATAACTTTCATAATGTCTCCTGCAAGGATTTCGTAAATCATTGTTTAAGTGGCTACGATGAGCAAAATAGGACAAACAGGTGACAGATAAATGTACGAAATATGACAGTTTTATGACAAAGAAAGTTTCACTTAAAGAAAACCAAAAATATCTTTAATTATCACCCACTTAAATGGGAACGTGACGGCAGGATTTCAGTAATATTTTCTTTATGTGACACTGAAAAAATAGCTGAAAATGACAGGTTGTCATAAAAAAAACTCCACCCGAAGGTGGAGTCTGAAGGAGTTATTCTACGGTAACAGACTTCGCCAGATTTCGCGGCTGGTCAACGTCGGTGCCTTTGATCAGCGCGACGTGATAAGCCAGCAGTTGCAGCGGAACAGTGTAGAAGATCGGCGCAATCACCTCTTCCACATGCGGCATCTCGATGATGTGCATGTTGTCGCTGCTGGCGAAACCGGCATCTTTATCCGCAAAGACGTACAGAACACCACCACGGGCGCGCACTTCTTCGATGTTAGATTTCAGTTTTTCCAGCAGTTCGTTGTTCGGTGCCACCACGATAACCGGCATATCCGCGTCGATCAGCGCCAGCGGGCCATGTTTCAGTTCACCTGCCGCGTAAGCTTCAGCGTGAATGTAAGAGATCTCTTTCAGCTTCAGTGCGCCTTCCAGCGCAATCGGATACTGATCGCCACGCCCCAGGAACAGGGAGTGATGTTTGTCAGAGAAATCTTCCGCCAGCGCCTCAATGCGTTTGTCCTGAGACAGCATCTGCTCGATACGGCTCGGCAGCGCCTGAAGGCCATGCACAATGTCGTGTTCAACGGAGGCATCCAGACCTTTCAGACGCGCCAGTTTCGCCACCAGCATCAGCAGAACGGTCAACTGAGTGGTGAACGCCTTGGTGGAAGCCACGCCAATTTCAGTACCGGCTTTGGTCATCAGCGCCAGATCGGATTCACGTACCAGCGAAGAGCCCGGCACGTTACAGATGGCCAGCGAGCCCAGGTAACCCAACTCTTTAGACAGACGCAGCGCCGCCAGGGTATCAGCCGTTTCGCCAGACTGAGAAAGGGTGATCATCAGGCTGTTACGACGCACCGCAGATTTTCGATAGCGGAACTCAGACGCGATTTCCACATCACACGGCACGCCCGCCAGGGATTCAAACCAGTAGCGCGAGACCATACCGGAGTTATAAGAGGTACCGCAGGCCACGATCTGAATGTGCTCGACTTTGCTCAGCAGTTCGTTGGCATTGGCGCCCAGCTCGCTCAGATCCACTTCACCATGGCTGATGCGACCGGTCAGGGTGTTTTTAATGGCGTTTGGCTGTTCGTAGATCTCTTTCTGCATGTAGTGACGGTAAGCGCCTTTGTCGCCCGCGTCGTATTGCAGGTTTGATTCGATCTCCTGACGCTTAACCTGCTCGCCTTTGGTGTCGAATACGGTGACGCTGCGACGTGTCACCTCGGCAATGTCTCCCTCTTCCAGGAAGATAAAGCGACGGGTAACCGGCAGCAGCGCCAGCTGGTCGGAAGCAATAAAGTTTTCACCCATGCCCAGACCAATCACCATCGGGCTACCGGAACGCGCGGCCAGCAGCGTGGACGGGTCGCGGGAATCCATGATCACCGTACCGTAAGCACCACGCAGCTGAGGAATAGCGCGCAGCACCGCATCACGCAGTGTACCGCCCTTTGCCAGCTCCCAGTGCACCAGGTGAGCAATCACTTCGGTATCGGTTTCAGAGACGAAGGTATAGCCGCGCGCTTTCAGTTCTTCACGCAGCGGTTCGTGGTTTTCGATAATGCCGTTGTGCACCACCACGATGTGTTCAGACACATGCGGGTGTGCGTTGCCTTCAGATGGCTCACCGTGGGTCGCCCAGCGGGTATGTGCAATACCGGTGCCACCGTGCAGCGGATGTTCTTCCGCAGCCTGGGCCAGCATCTGCACTTTACCGAGACGACGCAGACGGGTCATATGACCTTCTGCATCGACCACAGCCAGACCGGCTGAGTCGTAACCACGGTATTCCAGACGACGTAAACCTTCGAGAAGGATTTCAGCAATATCACGCTGCGCAACTGCGCCAACAATTCCACACATAGTTAGATTTCCTGATTATGGCGTTATGCCATGCGTTGTCGCTGACCTGTATTTGCCCTTTCCGGGCCGCCCCGAGCCTTGTAGAGAGTGGGGTTATTTTTATGGGTACTGCTTGTGGGGGGAGATATATATTTATCTCCTCTCCCGGGTTTGCCTGATGTCGGCTACGCCTTATCAGGCCTACTCAATCGTAGGGCGGGTAAGCATAGCGCCACCCGCCTTGTTGTTACTTCTTCTTCACCGGGCGTTTCCAGCCCTGCTTGCTGACCTGCGGCACACGGCTTAACACCAGCTCGTTCTCGGCCACATCGCGCGTAACGGTTGTCCCGGCGGCAATGGTCACGCCTTTGCCCACGGTGACAGGCGCCACCAGCTGGGTATCGGAGCCTACAAACACATCATCACCGATGATGGTTTTAAACTTATTGGCACCGTCATAGTTACAGGTGATGGTTCCAGCACCGATGTTTACGTTGTCGCCAATTTCCGCATCGCCCAGATAGGTCAGATGACCGGCTTTCGAGCCCTTACCCAGACGCGCTTTTTTCATTTCCACAAAGTTACCTACGTGAGCGCCTTCCAGCAGCTCAGCGCCCGGGCGCAGACGCGCAAACGGGCCGATGGTACATGCCGCCTCAAGATGGGCATCTTCCACCACGCTGTACGGGCTGATTTCGCAGTCGTCACCGATCACGCTGTTTTTAATCACGCAGCCAGTGCCGATTTTGACGCGGTTGCCCAGCGTGACGTTACCTTCCAGGATAACGTTAGTATCTATTTCAACGTCGCGCCCGTGGGTCAGCGTGCCACGCAGATCGAAACGCGCCGGATCGCGCAGCATAACGCCCGCGAGCAACAGCTTTTCTGCCTGCTCGGACTGGTAAATACGCTCCAGGCGAGAAAGCTGGAGACGGTTGTTTACCCCGTCCGTTTCGCTGATGCGAGCCGGGTGAACGGCGGCAATCTCACGCCCTTCCTGGTAAGCCATCGCAATGATGTCGGTGATGTAGTATTCACCCTGCGCGTTGGTATTGTTGAGTCTGGACAGCCAGCGCTTCATATCCGCACCGTTCGCAATCAGGATGCCGGTGTTGATCTCCTGAATCTGGCGCTGTTCGTCAGTGGCATCTTTATGCTCAACAATCCCGGTTACCTTGCCGTTTTCACGCGTAATGCGGCCATAGCCGGTTGGATCGTCCAGCACGACGGTCAACAAACCGATGCCGCCCTGCGGTTTGGCTTCACGCAGGCGAGTGAGGGTTTCAACGGAGATCAGCGGGACGTCGCCGTAGAGCATCAGGATATCTTCATCATCAGCGAAGAAGGGTGCAGCCTGCTGCATCGCATGGCCTGTACCCAACTGTTCTGCCTGTAGCACCCAGTTGAGATTGTCGTCATGCAGCGTTTTTTTCAGCAGGTCGCCGCCATGTCCATAAACCAGATGCACCTGGCTGGCGCCTAATTCATTCGCTGCATCAATAACATGCTGAACCATTGGCTTTCCTGCCAGCGTGTGGAGCACCTTAGGCAGATCGGAATACATGCGGGTACCTTTGCCTGCGGCAAGGATCACCACGCTCATCGCACTGTTTAACATACGCATCCTGACGGTAGTTTGTGTGAGAAGTAAAAACGTTTGATGCTTAAAATTCTACATCTTTTTCATCATGAATTAAGGCCGAAAAAAAAAGCCAGCCTGGGATCCAGACTGGCTTTTGTGCTTTTCAAGCCGGTGTTACATCGCTTTTTTGGTCAACTCGATAACGCGCAGTTTCGCGATCGCTTTGGCCAGCTCCGCAGACGCCTGAGCGTAATCCACGTCACCATGAGAGCTGCTAATGTGCTCTTCAGCCTTACGCTTCGATTCCAGGGCTCGCGCTTCGTCGAGATCCTGGCCACGAATAGCGGTATCGGCCAGAACGGTCACACTGCCTGGCTGCACTTCAAGAATGCCGCCGGACAGATAGATAAACTCTTCATGACCGAACTGTTTAACGATGCGGATCATACCAGGCTTAATGGCGGTGAGCAGCGGTGCGTGACCCGGGAAAATACCCAGTTCACCTTCACTACCCGTTACCTGGATTTTCTCGACCAGACCAGAGAACATTTGTTGCTCTGCGCTGACGACGTCCAGGTGGTAAGTCATTGCCATATCACCCTCCGATTAAGGCGTTAAAGTTTTTTGGCTTTTTCCACGGCTTCTTCGATGGAACCAACCATGTAGAACGCCTGCTCTGGCAGGTGATCGTATTCGCCTTCCATGATGCCTTTAAAGCCACGGATGGTGTCTTTCAGGGAAACGTATTTACCAGGTGCACCGGTGAATACTTCCGCAACGAAGAACGGCTGGGACAGGAAGCGCTGGATCTTACGCGCACGTGCTACCACCAGTTTGTCTTCTTCAGACAGTTCATCCATACCCAGGATGGCGATGATGTCTTTCAGTTCCTGATAACGTTGCAGCAGGGACTGTACGCCACGCGCGGTGTCGTAGTGCTCCTGGCCAACAACCAGTGGATCCAGCTGACGGCTGGTGGAGTCCAGCGGGTCAACGGCCGGGTAGATACCCAGAGACGCGATCTGACGGCTCAGTACCACGGTTGCATCTAAGTGAGCAAAGGTGGTGGCTGGGGATGGGTCAGTCAAGTCATCCGCAGGTACGTATACCGCCTGAACGGAGGTGATAGAACCGGTTTTGGTAGAGGTGATACGTTCCTGAAGAACACCCATCTCTTCCGCAAGCGTAGGCTGATAACCTACCGCTGAAGGCATACGACCCAGCAGTGCAGATACTTCAGTACCGGCCAGGGTGTAACGGTAGATGTTATCAACGAACAGCAGAACGTCACGACCTTCGTCACGGAACTTCTCAGCCATCGTCAGGCCGGTCAGCGCAACGCGCAGACGGTTTCCTGGTGGCTCGTTCATCTGGCCGTAAACCAGGGATACTTTATCCAGAACGTTGGAGTCGGTCATTTCGTGGTAGAAGTCGTTACCCTCACGAGTACGTTCACCCACGCCCGCAAACACGGAGTAACCGGAGTGCTCGATCGCGATGTTACGGATCAGCTCCATCATGTTTACGGTTTTACCTACACCCGCACCACCGAACAGACCGACTTTACCGCCCTTCGCGAACGGACACATCAGGTCGATAACTTTGATGCCGGTTTCCAGCAGTTCCTGAGAGCTGGACAGCTCTTCGTAGGAAGGTGCCGCGCGGTGGATAGCCCAACGCTCTTCTTCACCGATGTCGCCTTTCATGTCGATTGGCTGACCCAATACGTTCATGATACGACCCAGTGTTGCTTTACCTACCGGGACTTCGATCGGGTGCTCAAGGTCTTTTACTTCCAGACCACGACGCAGACCGTCGGAAGAACCCATGGCGATGGTACGCACGATACCGCCGCCGAGCTGCTGCTGAACTTCCAGCACCAGGCTCTCGTTACCATTCTGTACCTCAAGCGCGTCGTACACGCGTGGTACGGCGTCCTGAGGGAACTCGACGTCCACCACGGCGCCGATTACCTGGACAATCTTTCCAGTAGCCATCTTGAATCCTCTACGTAATTCGTAAACCTGGTTAAACCGCGGCGGCCCCCGAGACGATCTCGGTGAGTTCCTGAGTAATGCTGGCCTGACGAGCTTTGTTGTAAACCAACTGCAGCTCTTTAATCAGGCTGCCGCCATTATCGGTCGCGGCTTTCATCGCCACCATTCGTGCGGCCTGCTCGCTGGCCAGGTTTTCTACAACGCCCTGATAAACCTGAGATTCAACGTAACGACGCAGCAGGGTATCCAGCAGCGGTTTCGGATCGGGTTCATACAGGTAATCCCAGGCTTTCTGTTTCAGCTCGTCATCTTCTGATGCCGGTAACGGCAGCATCTGAGTGAGCGTAGGCACCTGAGACATGGTGTTAATAAATTTGTTGCTGACAACGTACAGTCTGTCCAGACGGCCTTCATCGTAGGCCTGCAACATCACTTTAACCGGGCCGATCAGTTCGGACAGGGACGGGTTATCACCCATACCGGTCACCTGAGCGACAATGTTGCCGCCAACGGAGTTAAAGAAAGAGACGCCTTTAGAGCCAATCAGTGCCAGATCGCACTGAACGCCTTTATCGGACCAGCCTTTCATATCCGCCAGCAGTTTTTTGAACAGGTTAATGTTCAAGCCGCCACACAGACCACGGTCAGTCGACACCACCAGGTAGCCCACGCGCTTAACGTCGCGTTCTTCCAGGTAAGGGTGCTTATATTCCAGATTACCGTTCGCAAGGTGACCAATCACTTTGCGCATGGTCTCTGCATAAGGACGGCTGGCCGCCATGCGATCCTGCGATTTACGCATTTTGGAAGCGGCGACCATCTCCATCGCTTTAGTGATCTTTTGCGTGTTCTGGACGCTTGCGATCTTACTACGTATCTCTTTTGCGCCGGCCATGAGCTTCTCCTCAATGCCAGACGGCTTGTCCTAAGACAAGCCGCCGGACGATTACCAGGATTGGGTTGCTTTGAAGGAATCGAGGATAGCTTTCAGCTTGCCTTCGATTTCGTCGTTATAGCCACCGGTCTGGTTGATCTCTTGCATCAGCGGAGCGTGATCACGGTCGACGTAAGCCAGCAGAGCGGCTTCGAAGCTACCGATTTTCGCCAGTTCCACATCTTCGAGGTAACCGCGTTCAGCCGCGAACAGTACCAGGCCCTGCTGAGCAACAGACATTGGCGCGTACTGTTTCTGCTTCAGCAGCTCGGTCACTTTCTGACCGTGGCTCAGCTGTTTACGGGTTGCTTCGTCCAGATCGGATGCGAACTGAGAGAACGCAGCCAGTTCACGATACTGTGCCAGCGCGGTACGGATACCACCGGACAGTTTCTTGATGATCTTGGTCTGAGCAGCACCACCCACACGGGATACGGAGATACCCGGGTTAACCGCCGGACGAATACCGGAGTTAAACAGGTTGGTTTCCAGGAAGATCTGACCATCGGTAATGGAGATTACGTTGGTCGGAACGAACGCAGAAACGTCACCCGCCTGGGTTTCAATGATCGGCAGAGCGGTCAGAGAACCTGTTTTACCCTTCACTTCACCTTTGGTGAAGTTCTCGACGTATTCCGCGTTAACGCGGGAAGCACGCTCCAGCAGACGAGAGTGGAGGTAGAATACGTCGCCCGGGAATGCTTCACGTCCTGGTGGACGACGGAGCAGCAGGGAAACCTGACGATAAGCAACGGCCTGTTTAGACAGGTCATCGTATACGATCAGCGCATCTTCACCGCGGTCACGGAAGTATTCGCCCATTGCGCAACCGGCGTATGGCGCCAGGTATTGCAGTGCAGCAGATTCAGACGCGGTTGCTACCACAACGATGGTGTTAGACAGTGCGCCGTGCTCTTCCAGTTTACGAACCACGTTGGAAATGGTGGACGCTTTCTGGCCGATAGCCACGTATACACATTTGATGCCGGAATCACGCTGGTTGATGATGGCGTCGATTGCCATCGCGGTTTTACCGGTCTGACGGTCACCGATGATCAGTTCACGCTGACCACGACCGATTGGGATCATGGCGTCAACGGACTTATAACCCGTCTGCACTGGCTGATCAACGGACTGACGGTCGATAACGCCTGGTGCGATAACTTCGATTGGGGAGAAGCCATCATGCTCAACCGGACCTTTACCGTCGATTGGCGCACCCAGGGTGTTAACAACGCGACCCAGCAGGCCACGGCCAACCGGTACTTCCAGAATACGGCCAGTACACTTAACCTTCATGCCTTCGGCAAGGTCAGCGTATGGACCCATCACAACGGCACCTACGGAGTCGCGCTCCAGGTTCAGTGCGATAGCGTAACGGTTACCCGGCAGGGAAATCATCTCACCCTGCATACAATCGGCCAGGCCGTGGATGCGGATAACACCGTCACTTACAGAAACAATAGTACCTTCGTTGTGAGCTTCACTCACAACATTGAACTGAGCAATGCGCTGCTTGATCAGTTCGCTGATTTCGGTGGAATTCAGTTGCATGCTCCAGTCCCCTTAAGACTGCAAGACGTCTGCAAGGCGCTCAAGACGGCCGCGTACGCTGCCATCAATGACCATATCACCCGAGCGGATGATTACGCCTGCCATTACAGACTTATCGATTTTGCAATTCAGCTTAACTTTGCGTGACAGACGTTTTTCCATCGCGGCGGTGATTTTCGCAAGCTGTTCGTTACTCAGTTCAGTCGCAGAAGTTACTTCAACTTCAGCGGTAGCTTCACTAAGGGCACGTAAGTGCTCAAACTGCTCGAGAACATCCGGGAGCACACGGAGACGACCATTTTCCGCCATCACCTTAATCAGGTTCTGGCCGTTGGCATCCAGTTGCTCTCCGCACACGGCGATAAACGACGCGGCGAGAGTTTCAGGCGCTAACGCACCAGAAAGCAACTCGGCCATTTGTTCGTTTTTCGTCACCTCAGCGGCAAACGCCAGCATATTCTGCCAGCGATCGACATTTTGGTGTTCGACAGCAAAGTCAAAAGCTGCTTTGGCGTAGGGGCGAGCTACCGTAACAAATTCAGACATCAGCCCCTCCCTCCTTACAGTTCAGCGACAAGTTTGTCCACGATGTCGCTGTTAGCAGCTTCATCCACGGAACGTTCGATGATCTTCTCGGCGCCAGCAACAGCCAGAATCGCAACCTGCTTACGCAGTTCTTCACGAGCACGTTTACGCTCAGCTTCAATTTCAGCCTGAGCCTGTGTCACGATCTTAGTACGTTCCTGTTCTGCTTCAGCTTTGGCTTCGTCCAGGATCTGAGAACGGCGTTTGTTAGCCTGTTCAATGATTACCTGAGCTTCAGCTTTCGCTTTTTTCAGCTGGTCTGTCGCGTTGGCCTGTGCAAGGTCCAAATCTTTCTTAGCGCGTTCTGCGGAAGCCAGACCGTCAGCAATTTCTTTCTGACGTTTTTCGATGGCAGCCATTAAAGGCGGCCATACATACTTCATGCAGAACCAGACAAAGAGAATAAACGCGATGGCCTGGCCGAGGATTGTTGCGTTCATGTTCACAGCACAATACCTCTTAAATTTCTGTGGCTTGGGGTTTTAAAACAACTACTACGCGACAGCAAACATCACGTACAGACCCAGACCTACAGCGATCATTGGGATTGCATCCACCAGACCCATAACGATAAAGAACTGAGTACGCAGCAGAGGAATCAGATCAGGTTGACGCGCTGCGCCTTCCAGGAATTTGCCCCCGAGGATGCCGATACCGATCGCAGCACCGATAGCCGCCAGACCCATCATCACAGCGGCAGCCATGTACAGCAGATCCATATTCAGGTTTTCCATGACAGTCTCCAGTTTGTTTCAATTAAAACGTAGTAGTGTTGGTAAAAAATCAGTGCTCTTCAGACGCCATCGACAGATAGACGATCGTCAGAACCATGAAGATAAAGGCTTGCAGCGTAATGATCAGGATGTGGAAAATGGCCCATGGCACATTCAGAATCCACTGTGACCACCACGGCAGAAGACCCGCGATCAGAATGAAAATCAGCTCACCCGCATACATGTTGCCGAACAGTCGCAGACCCAGTGAAACAGGTTTGGACAGCAGGCTAACGCCTTCCAGGATCAGGTTGACCGGAATAAACGCCCAGTGGTTGAACGGCTGCAAGGTAAGCTCTTTCACAAAGCCGCTTACGCCTTTCATTTTGATGCTGTAGAACAGAATGAGGATAAATACGCCCAGCGCCATAGACAGGGTGATGTTCACGTCGGCAGACGGAACCACGCGCAGTGCAGGCAGGCCGAGTACGTGCTCACCGATCCAAGGTAAGAAATCGATAGGCAGGAGGTCCATCAGGTTCATCAGGAAGACCCAAACGAACACGGTCAGGGCCAGCGGAGCAATCAGTTTGCTCTTACCATGGTACATGTCTTTCACGCTGCCATGGACGAAGCCGATGATCATCTCGATGAACGTCTGGAATTTCCCTGGAACACCGCTGGTCGCCTTTTTAGCAACGCTGCGGAACATGGCCAGGAACAGAAGACCCAAAACCACCGAGAAGAACATGGAGTCGATGTTGATCGTCCAGAAGGTGGCCGGGGGGTTATGTGGATCCACCAGCGAGAATGTACGCAGGTCCAGCTGAAGGTTATTCAGATGGTGACCTATGTAATCCTGCGGCGTCATATTTTCTGAAGCCATGATGCCTTTTACCCTTTGTTATTGATTACAGCTGGAGCCAGAACTTGTACCACCAGCACCAAAACCCACGTTGCTATCAGCGGCATGAATACCACTTTCAAAACCGCCAGCGCCATCACCAGTAGAGCAAAGGTCAGCAACACCTTACACACTTCGCCGAGAGCGAAGGACCAGGCCACGCGGCCTTTGGCGGGTGTATGCGCCTGATGACGCCAGGCAAAAATCATAAACAACACGTTTGGCAGAACCACCGCCAAACCTCCGCACGCGGCGGAGATGCCCCAGAAGGGGTCTTTGAGGCTAAACAGCAGTCCACTTGCTATCACAGCCAGAAACTGAATGAACAGAAGCTTACGAGCAACGTTTCTACTCAAGAGCGACACAGACATCACGTTTTTACTCCTGCTCCCTTCGAGGTATGCCGCGTGTCGTATAAAACGTCCTTTAAGGCTCAGAGTCAAGCATCAAAAAGCGGTCAAATTATACGGTGCGTACCCGTGATTTCAAACATTAAGTAGCGAAAAGGTGAATAAATGTTTAAATATTTTTCCCCAGTCCTATTTTTCAACTTTTGACCTAAGTGCCGACCTTCAGGCAAAACTGCAAAAAGCGCGGAAACGTTGGTGATAAAGCGTGCACGAGATCACAAAATACACATTTGCGATAAAGTGGTATTTATCAAAGACGTAAAACGAGTTATTTCATCTGTATGAAATTAAAGCAAAAAAATCGCAACTATTTTTAAAACAGAGCCGTATACAACAAAAACCTTTTATTGACATTCTTAATAAATATTTAACATTCCATTCTTGTTGCCTTTACCCACTTTTAGCAGGCTGATATTTTCATGGTTGATTATCCTCAGAGTGAACAACTCACTTCAGGTTAACCATAAGAAAACCCATGGTAACAACAAGGTTAAATTAACAACGGCCAAAACAGACGGGATGTGCTGCTTTTTAACACGATCAGAACAGCACAAATTCCACATTTTTTATTAATTTTTAAAAAGTGTTTGGCTTAATTATCACCAGATGACGCTCACCTTCGAGCTGAGGGATCTGAAGTTTCTCAATGGATTCGACAGCAAAACCGTCCGGAAGCTGCTCGATTTCGTCCCCCGGAAGTTGCCCTTTCAGCGCATAAAAACGCCCCTTCTCCGCCGGCAGGTGTTTGCACCAGCTCACCATGTCATTGAGTGACGCAAATGCGCGGCTGATAACGCCGTCAAACGGTGGCTCAGCCGGGAACTCCTCTACCCTGCTCTGCACGGGCGTGATGTTTTCCAGCTTCAGCTCATGCTGGACCTGGCGTAAAAAGCGTACGCGCTTACCCAGGCTGTCCAGCAGCGTGAATTGACTCTCCGGTCGAACAATAGACAACGGAACGCCCGGCAAGCCCGGGCCGGTGCCCACGTCGATAAAACGTTCCCCGTTCAGATATGGCGCCACGACGATGCTATCGAGAATATGACGAATCAGCATCTCGTTGGGATCGCGTACGGAGGTGAGGTTGTACGCTTTATTCCATTTGTTCAGCATATCGACATAGGCCACCAGCTGATTTTTCTGGTGATCGGTGAGCGAAATACCTGCCTGTTCCAGCAGACGAGAGAGTTTATTGAGCACGGTGGATACCTGTTGAGAAACTTAAGTGGCGGGTGGCGCTTCGCTAACCCGCCCTACGGGTTCAGTAGGCCCGGTAAGCGCAGCGCCACCGGGCAATTTTCAGAGCATTACGCGCTGCGGCGCAGCATACCCTGCTTTTTCAGCCACACCAGCAGAATCGAAATCGCGGCAGGTGTGACGCCGGAGATACGTGAGGCCTGGCCAATCGACACAGGTTTGTGATCGTTCAGCTTAGCGATCACTTCGTTGGAAAGGCCCGTCACCTGACGATAGTCCAGCATTTCCGGCAGCAGCGTGTTTTCGTTGCGCTGCTGTTTTTCGATCTCATCCTGCTGACGCGCGATGTAGCCTTCGTATTTCACCTGGATCTCGACCTGTTCAGCCGCTTCCGCGTCTTCAAGGCCCGGCGCGAACGCGGTCAGTTTGACCAGATTCTCGTAAGTGACTTCAGGACGACGCAGCAGATCTTCCCCGCTGGCTTCGCGCGACAGCGGTGCTGTTAAGTGAGCGTTTACTTCGGCAGCGGTTTCCGCCTGCGGATTCACCCAGGTGGTTTTCAGGCGCTGACGTTCCTGTTCGATACGCTCCAGCTTCTCGTTGAAGCGCGCCCAGCGTTCGTCATCCACCAGACCCAATTCACGGCCCACCTCAGTCAGACGCAGATCGGCATTGTCTTCGCGCAGCATCAGGCGATATTCCGCACGAGAAGTAAACATGCGGTACGGTTCTTTGGTCCCCAGCGTGCAGAGATCGTCGACCAGAACGCCCAGGTAAGCCTGAGAACGCGCCGGTGCCCAGCCCTCTTTCTCGGCAGAGAAGCGAGCGGCGTTCAAACCGGCCAGCAACCCTTGTGCGGCAGCTTCTTCGTACCCGGTGGTACCGTTAATCTGGCCTGCGAAGAACAGACCCTGGATGAATTTGCTTTCCAGCGTCGGCTTCAGGTCGCGCGGATCGAAGAAATCGTACTCAATAGCGTAGCCAGGACGAACGATCTTCGCGTTTTCCATGCCCTGCATTGAACGCACAATCTGCATCTGCACGTCGAACGGCAGGCTGGTGGAGATGCCGTTTGGATAAATTTCGTTAGAGGTCAGCCCTTCAGGTTCGAGGAAGATCTGGTGCTGGTTACGATCGGCAAATCGCATCACCTTGTCTTCGATCGACGGGCAATAACGTGGGCCGATCCCTTCGATCACACCGGCGTACATTGGGCTGCGATCGAGGTTATTGCGGATCACGTCATGGGTTTTTTCATTGGTGTGCGTGATGTAGCACGGCACCTGCTGCGGATGCTGAGCCGCATTGCCCATGAACGAGAACACCGGCATCGGGTTATCGCCGTGCTGCTGTGCGAGCACGCTGAAATCAATGGTGCGCGCATCAATACGCGGCGGCGTACCGGTTTTCAGGCGGCTTACGCGCAGCGGCAGTTCACGCAGACGACGAGATAACGGAATCGACGGCGGATCGCCAGCACGGCCACCGCTGTAGTTGTCCAGACCAATATGGATTTTACCGTCCAGGAATGTCCCGACCGTCAGCACCACCGCTTTTGCGCGGAACTTAAGCCCCATCTGGGTTACGGCACCCACGACGCGATCGTTCTCCACGATAAGATCTTCTACGGCCTGCTGGAAGATCATCAGGTTCGGTTGGTTTTCCAGCGCGGTGCGCACAGCCTGACGGTAAAGCACGCGGTCTGCCTGTGCACGGGTGGCGCGAACAGCCGGACCTTTACTCGCGTTTAGTATCCTAAACTGAATGCCCGCATGATCGATCGCTTTCGCCATCAGGCCGCCAAGCGCATCCACTTCTTTTACCAGGTGTCCTTTCCCAATGCCGCCAATCGCCGGATTACAGGACATTTGTCCCAGCGTGTCGATATTGTGTGTCAAAAGCAGGGTCTGCTGACCCATTCGCGCTGCGGCCATTGCGGCCTCAGTGCCTGCGTGACCCCCGCCAATGATGATGACGTCAAAAGGATCCTGATAAAACATGGTGGTCTGCCTCGCGTAAAGCGGTATGAAAATGGATTGAAGCCCGGGCCGTGGATTCTACTCAACTTTAGTCTTTCGAGAAAGCATTGGGATCCTGGGCTATTAAAAAGAAGATCTTTTTATTTAGAGATCTGTTCTATTGTGATCTCTTATTAGGATCGCAGACCTCTGTGGATAAGTCCGATCCCATAAATAAGATCATGCAGTTAGGAAGGATCGTTTGCTGTGAATGATCGGTGATCCTGGACCGTATAAGCTGGGATCAGATCGCCACTTTATACACAGGTCAAAAACTAAACCAACGTTGTTCTTTGGATAACTACGGCTTAATACGAGCTTTTAACCAGAGTTATCCACATCTGATCGCGCGATCTTTAATCGTTTTTGAGTAAATTTTTCCATTCCGCGAGCCAGATCTCGGCTGGATCTTCGGGAATGTCATGATCGAGGATGTTGATCTTCAGCGTTTCACCCAGCTGTTTTGCTCCGCAGGCGGTCACCGCAGCTTCTACTTTCTCTATGGCGCCACAGAAAGTGTCATATTCACGGCTGCCGATCCCCACAGCGCCAAACCGGACGTTTGACAGATCGGGCTGTTGTTCCAGCAGTTCGTCATATAAAGGTTGCAGGTTATCCGGCAGATCGCCCGCGCCGTGCGTGGAGGTGATCAGCAGCCAGACCCCGTCAGTCGGGAGATCTTCCAGCAGCGGTCCGTGCAGCGTTTGTGTAGAAAAGCCCGCATCTTCCAGCTTCTCAGCCAGATGTTCCGCTACATATTCCGCACCGCCCAGGGTGCTGCCGCTGATAAGAGTAATGTCCGCCATTGATCGCTCGCTCAGATAAAGAGGCGGCCATTGTACGCTGTGAACGAGCTGGGATCTACCTGTGGAAAATGTGGGAATGAAATTGCCCGATCACGGGCGGATAGTACGCATGATCGGGTTTTGCAGGGAGATCAGGGTTTCAGTGGACTGAATTTCATCGATTGTTTGGATCTTGTTGATAAGTACCTGCTGGAGGGCGTCAATGGATCGGCACATCACCTTTATAAAGATGCTGTAGTGCCCGGTGGTGTAGTACGCCTCGGTGACTTCATCCAGCGCGTTCAGTTTCTCCAGCGCGGAGGGGTAATCTTTGGCGCTTTTCAGAATAATGCCAATGAAGCAGCAGACGTCATAGCCGAGCTGCTTCGGGCTGACATCAATGCGTGCGCCGGTGATGATCCCGGCCTGCTTCATTTTCTCTACGCGAACGTGAATGGTCCCCGGGCTGACGCCAAATTGTTTCGCCAGTTCGGCATACGCGGTGCGTGCGTTGGCCATTAGCGCTTCCAGAATGCCGCGGTCCAGATTGTCGATCTGATAATTTTCCATAGGTTTTTCTTATGAAGATTAATGATTCCCTCTATTCTAGCGTCTTATTTTAACGAATAAAAAGTGAAGGCGGCTTTTTGTTGATGGGTTATTGAATTAAGCGCCTGTTCTGTTGCTTAATCAGTATCAACAGGACGCAGGAGTATAAATAATGAAAACCGCTTACATCGCAAAACAACGCCAGATCAGTTTCGTAAAATCCCATTTTTCCCGCCAGCTGGAAGAGAAGCTTGGCCTTATTGAAGTTCAGGCGCCGATTCTGAGCCGCGTGGGTGACGGGACGCAGGATAACTTGTCTGGTTGCGAAAAAGCGGTACAGGTAAAAGTGAAAACACTGCCAGACGCCCAGTTCGAAGTGGTTCATTCCCTGGCGAAGTGGAAGCGTCAAACCCTGGGACAACACGACTTCAGCGCGGGCGAAGGGCTTTACACGCACATGAAAGCCCTTCGCCCCGATGAAGACCGCCTTTCCCCGATTCACTCTGTCTACGTTGACCAGTGGGACTGGGAGCGCGTAATGGGAGATGGCGAGCGTCACGTCGGTACGCTGAAATCCACCGTTGAGGCGATCTACGCCGGGATCAAAGCAACCGAAGCGGCCGTGAGCAAAGAGTTTGGTCTGGCACCGTTCCTGCCGGAAACGATCCACTTTGTTCACAGTCAGGAATTGCTGAGCCGTTTCCCGGATCTGGATGCCAAAGGCCGTGAACGCGCGATCGCCAAAGAGCTGGGCGCGGTATTCCTTATCGGCATTGGCGGGAAATTGTCTGATGGTAAACGTCACGACGTCCGTGCGCCGGATTACGATGACTGGAGCACCGTGGGCGAAAGCGAATATGCCGGTCTGAACGGCGATATTCTGGTCTGGAACCCGGTTCTGGAAGATGCGTTTGAACTCTCTTCGATGGGGATCCGCGTGGATGCTGAAGCACTGAAGCGTCAGCTGGCCGTGACCGGTGATGAAGATCGTCTGCAACTGGAGTGGCACCAGGCACTGCTGCGCGGTGAAATGCCGCAGACCATCGGCGGTGGTATTGGCCAGTCTCGTCTGACCATGCTGCTGCTGCAACTCTCTCACATTGGTCAGGTACAGTGTGGGGTCTGGCCGCAGCAGGTACGTGAGAGCGTCGGTTCTCTTCTTTAATTAACGTCGCCAGCGTCTGAGCAGGCGGCTACGCAACCCGGTATCAAAGCGCCAGATATGATCGAAGATGCGCATGATGCCGGGTTTTCCATGTGCAGACATCGCCACGGCATGGAAACGGTGCTGGTGCACGCGCTGCATCTCCTTCACTTTATTCACGACGTCGTCCGGCAGCCGCTGGGCAATAAAATCGGAAATCACCACCGCATCCGCGTCGTACCAGTCTCCGCCCTGCATGCGCTCAATGATGCTGCGAAAACAGCTGGCCAGATCGGTGCCGCCGCGAAAGCGCTGGCTTAAAAAGCGGATCGCCTGCTCCAGCCCCTGTGGGCTGGTCAGTTCATACCCCACCACTTCGCTGGAAAATAACATGATGTAGCAGCGACGACGATCGGCGAGCGCCACGCGCATCAGGGCCAGGCAGAACGCTTTTGCGCACTGTTCATTAAAGCCCCCCATCGATCCGGACGTATCGACGCAAACAATAAATGGGCCGCGCGGTTGCTCATCAAAATCCTGGTGCACTACCGGACGCTGGCTGATCTTCTCGCGCCAGGCTTCGCCATGCAGTCGATAGGTAATGAGCTGTTTTTCCACCAGCCGACGATAAAACTCATACTCCAGTTCGGTCATTCCCAGCGTGCTGAGTTCCGTGGGCAGCAGGCGCAGGATGTCATCGCTTTGCTGTAGCCCGTCCACCTGCTCCGGTACGGTGGAGGGTTCGCGTACCAGCGTACGGAAGGTCTCCATCGGCGCATCTTTCTTTGGGACCGACCGGGCCTCCCGGGAGCGGCCGAGCTGTTCTGCAAGCTTCATCAGCTCCGGCTGTTGCGCCAGAAAGTCGCCGTACTTCACGATCAGCTGATAATCGCCCCGCTTTAACTGGCCGGCACTCATATCCCAGAGTCGACCGGCGGCGTTTTCATTCTCCACCAGCACCTGTTCTAACTGGCCGCTCAGGGTCATTCGCTCCTGGACTTCACTGAGCAACTGTTCGCGCTCTTCGTCCAGCAACTGCTGATTAAGGGCCGTGGCCTGGACCACAAGGCTCAGACGCCAGCGCTGTAAAAACAGCGTATGCAGGGCGGGAGTAAAGCTGGGGTTGTCAGTGACCAGCGCTCTGGCCTGGCTGGCAAACGGGGAGTGAACGTTATCAAGCAGCGTCAGGGTTTGCTGTAGCTGGGCAATAAACTGCGGTGTTGAAAGCCGCTGGCACTGCTGGTAACCAGCCACTTCCTCTGTCAGTTCCGGCGGGACTTCCGTCTCCTTAAACCGCTGTCGCAGGTTATCGCGCCAGCGGGGCAGATCGTCCGTCATTGCTTTTCGGAGCTTCGGGAATTTTTCAAAGAAGGCCGCCAGCTGCGGTGAAGCGAGCAGGGTAATGACGACCTCTTCGATCAACCCTTCCTCGCTAACCGCCAGCATGACGTTAAGCGTGTCCAGCGTTAGCATTGACGCGCCTGTTTGATCTGCGCGCTGACATCCTGCAAGCTGGCTTCAATGCGACCTAACCAGTCGCTATGGATAAAGAGGCATTTCTGCTGTTCGCTGAAGCGCGTGTGCTGCTGATGCCATTCGTTATCCAGCGCGTCGAGCTGCTGTTTGATCTCCTCCGGAACAGTATCGGAGGCCGTGCCCGGCAGCGCCAGGCGCGATCCCTGAAGGCTGACGTCGCGGATCACAAGGTGCTGGCTGCTGTCGACTTCCATCGACAGCGGCTGTGCAAAGCCGATACCGTTGAGTTTACCGCGGATCTCACCGCCTTTATCCAGCCACTGAACCAGCGCAACGCGTTCGATCGTCACGTGCACAACCTGCATATCATGAAGCTTCAGCGGTTGCTGAAGAAGAAGCGTGAGCGAGGCGTCAGTCAGCCCGGCGGGCAGTTCATAGTGCGGTTTACGGGCAAACATCCCGCCAAGACGGTTCACCTTCAGCGCGGTTTTGTCACTTTGCTGCTGCTGGAGCTGAAGGCGACGTTGGGCAATCGCGCCCAGTTGATTAAGCATGGATTGTTGACCCCACGCGTGTCCGGTCATCAAAACGTCCAGCTGCTGTTGCATCAGATTCATCCCTTCTGCGTCGTGCCACAGGCAGTCTTTCAGCAGGATCAGATCGATTGGGGCGACAGCATCGCGGCCGCTAAACAGCGCGCTTGCCTGGAGCAGGCGAATGGCTTTTTTCCAGCGACGATCGGAGACGTACGGCGCGGAAGGCAGCAAATCAAGCTGCTGGCGCAGCATAAAGATCAGCTCAAAAACGGGATCGGGCAGTTTTATCTTGCCGATCTCCTCCTGCCACTGGTGGTATTCCTCGTCCGTGACCTGCAATGACGCTGCCACCGGGTTTTCGTTTTCATCCTGCTGGCTTACCAGCATAGAACGGAAGTTTGATTTATCCTGGACTTTATCCAGCCACAGGCGGATCAGCATACGGTCATACAGCGCTTCCAGGCTGCTGTCGGCTTCGGGCAATTCGTTAGACGCGGCCACCAGCAGGCGCATGGGGATCTTCTCTTCGCTGGCGCCGTTGCGGAAGCGGCGTTCGTTAATTGCCGTCAACAGGGTATTCAGTATGGCCGGGCCGGCTTTCCAGATCTCATCAAGAAAGACGATTTCCGCTTCCGGAAGATAGCCCGCCGTCAGACGTTCATAGCGTCCCTCATCTTTTAACGCCTGAATGGAGAGTGGGCCGAAAACTTCTTCCGGCGTGGAGAAGCGCGTCATCAAATACTCGAATGCGCGCGCGTTCTGGAAAGCGAATTTGAGGCGGCGTGCGATCAGACTTTTGGCAATGCCCGGCGGGCCCAGCAGAAATACGCTTTCCCCACTCAGCGCCGCCAGTAAACAGAGGCGAATGGCGTGGCTACGCTCGTAAAGGCCTTTCTCCAGCGCACTGCTGAGGCGGGAAATTCTTTCTGCTAATAAATGTGAGTGAGCCATAATAGTTTTGCATCCTTTCGCCGTCGTGGCGGCTAATTGAAGCGAGTATAGACGTTTCGGTCTGGCCTGGTAATAGGCTGAAGTGCGGCGCTATTTTCTTTGCGCTACATTAATGCGGCTGCATTTAGGGGTACGATTTTGCATTGAATCGTGCATACTGTGCGCTTTTTGTGGGCCAAGGGACTAAGCACACATTTGTTATTCAAACGAAAAGACTAGTCTATGAGCACTGATAATAAGCAATCATTACCCGCTGTAACGCTTGCGGCGATCGGGGTTGTCTACGGTGATATCGGCACCAGCCCGCTTTATACGCTTCGTGAATGTCTGTCCGGTCAGTTTGGTTTTGGTGTAGAGCGTGACGCCGTATTTGGTTTCCTCTCGCTCATCTTCTGGCTGCTGATCCTGGTGGTCTCCCTTAAGTATCTCTCTTTCGTAATGCGGGCTGATAACGCGGGCGAGGGCGGTATTCTGACCCTGATGTCCCTTGCCGGGCGCAATACGTCCGCAAGAATGACCTCCGTGCTGGTCATCATCGGCCTGATTGGCGGCAGCTTCTTCTATGGAGAAGTCGTGATTACGCCGGCGATTTCTGTAATGTCGGCCATAGAGGGGCTGGAGATTGTCGCGCCACAGCTTGATACGTGGGTGGTGCCACTCGCTATTATCGTGCTGACGTTGCTGTTTGCCATACAAAAACACGGTACCGGGCTGGTGGGTAAGCTGTTCGCGCCTATTATGCTGGCCTGGTTCCTGATCCTGGCGGCGCTGGGCTTACGCAGTATTATCGCCAACCCGGATGTCCTGCACGCGCTGAACCCAATGTGGGCGGTGCATTTCTTCCTTGAATATAAAGTGGTGTCGTTTGTGGCGCTGGGCGCGGTGGTGCTGTCCATTACCGGTGTTGAAGCGCTGTATGCAGATATGGGCCACTTCGGGAAACTCCCTATTCGCGTCGCCTGGTTTAGCGTGGTCTTGCCTTCACTGGTGCTGAATTACTTCGGTCAGGGCGCGCTGCTGCTTGCACACCCTGAAGCGATTAAAAACCCGTTCTTCCTGCTGGCGCCGGACTGGGCGCTGGTTCCGATGCTGATCCTGGCGACGCTGGCGACGGTCATTGCCTCTCAGGCTGTCATTTCCGGCGTATTCTCCCTGACGCGTCAGGCCGTGCGTCTGGGATATCTCTCCCCAATGCGCATTATCCATACCTCGGAGATGGAGTCTGGCCAGATCTACATTCCCTTCGTCAACTGGCTGCTCTATTTCGCGGTGGTGATTGTTATCGTCAGCTTTGAGCACTCCAGTAATCTGGCGGCGGCGTACGGTATCGCGGTAACCGGAACGATGGTGTTGACCTCTATTCTCTCCACCACCGTGGCGTACCGTAACTGGCACTGGAATAAGTTCCTCGTGGGGCTGATCCTGGTTGGCTTCCTCTGCATCGACGTGCCGCTGTTCTCTGCGAACCTCGACAAGATTGTCTCCGGCGGCTGGCTGCCGCTGACGCTGGGTCTGGTGATGTTTATTGTGATGACGACGTGGAAGAGCGAACGTTTCCGCCTGCTGCGTCGTATGCACGAGCACGGTAACTCTCTGGAGGCGATGATCGCCTCGCTGGAGAAGTCCCCACCGGTGCGCGTGCCGGGCACGGCGGTGTATATGTCTCGCGCGCTGAACGTGATCCCATTTGCGCTGATGCATAACCTCAAGCACAACAAAGTGCTGCACGAGCGCGTGATCCTGCTGACGCTGCGTACCGAAGATGCGCCGTACGTTCACAACGTGCGTCGCGTACAGATTGAACAGCTGTCGCCAACCTTCTGGCGCGTGGTGGCAAGCTACGGCTGGCGCGAAACGCCGAACGTGGAAGAGGTGTTCCACCGCTGCGGTCTGGAAGGCCTGAGTTGCCGCATGATGGAGACGTCGTTCTTTATGTCCCATGAGTCGCTGATCATCGGCAAGCGCCCATGGTATCTGCGCCTGCGCGGCAAGCTGTATCTCATTCTGCAACGTAACGCCCTGCGTGCGCCTGACCAGTTTGAGATCCCGCCTAACCGCGTGATTGAGCTGGGGACGCAGGTCGAGATTTAACCCTTCTGAATATGCCGGGTGGCGCTGCGCTTACCCGGCCTACCAGACCCGTAGGCCCGCGCAAGCGTAGCGCCGCCGGGCAATTTTCCTCTATTGCATTTCACTTAGCGAAACGTTTCGACGTTGATCACAAATCCGTTACGTCATGATGGTTTTCTGAACACTTCTGCGGCTACACTGTTTTTAGCGAAACGTTTCGCTAGTGGAGCAAAAAATGAAGAAAGGCACAGTACTCAACTCAGAAATCTCATCGGTGATTTCCCGTCTTGGGCATACCGATACGCTGGTGGTTTGCGATGCAGGCTTACCGGTTCCGCGCAGCACAACCCGTATCGATATGGCGTTAACGCAGGGCGTACCCTCGTTCATGCAGGTACTGGAAGTGGTCACCGCGGAGATGCAGGTTGAGGCGGCCATTCTCGCGGCGGAAATCAAACAACATAATCCGCAACTCCACGAAACGTTGCTCAGCCACATTGAGCAACTGCAACAGCACCAGGGAAACATCATAGAAATTCGTTACACAACGCACGAGCAGTTCAAACAACAAACCGCAGACAGTCAGGCGGTGATTCGCAGCGGGGAGTGCTCCCCGTATGCGAATATCATTCTCTGTGCTGGCGTCACCTTCTGAGGCCATCATGGACGCATTACTGCAACTCAAAGGGATCGATAAGTCGTTCCCGGGCGTAAAAGCCCTCTCCGGTGCGGCGCTGAACGTCTATTCCGGGCGCGTCATGGCGCTGGTGGGCGAAAACGGCGCCGGCAAATCCACCATGATGAAAGTGCTGACCGGTATCTACCAACGCGATGCCGGTTCGCTGCTGTGGCTGGGTAAAGAGACCACCTTTAACGGCCCGAAATCCTCTCAGGAAGCGGGCATCGGCATCATCCACCAGGAGTTGAACCTGATCCCGCAGCTCACCATTGCGGAGAACATCTTCCTCGGCCGTGAGTTCGTGAACCGGTTTGGCAAAATCGACTGGAAAACCATGTATGCCGAAGCGGACAAACTGCTGGCGAAGCTGAATCTGCGCTTTAAGAGCGACCGACTGGTGGGCGACCTTTCCATCGGCGATCAGCAGATGGTGGAAATCGCGAAGGTGCTGAGCTTCGAGTCGAAGGTCATCATTATGGATGAACCGACCGACGCCCTGACCGATACCGAAACCGAATCCCTGTTCCGCGTGATCCGTGAGCTGAAATCCCAGGGCCGCGGCATTGTCTATATCTCACACCGCATGAAAGAGATCTTCGAGATCTGCGACGACGTCACCGTCTTTCGCGATGGGCAGTTTATTGCCGAGCGCGAAGTGGCAACCCTGACCGAAGATACCCTGATTGAAATGATGGTGGGACGTAAGCTCGAAGATCAGTATCCGCATCTGGACAAAGCGCCGGGAGAGATCCGCCTGAAGGTGGATAATCTCTGCGGGCCGGGCGTGAATGACGTCTCCTTTACCCTGCGCAAGGGCGAGATCCTTGGCGTCGCGGGCCTGATGGGCGCGGGGCGCACCGAACTGATGAAAGTGCTCTATGGCGCACTGCCGCGCACCAGCGGCTACGTTACCCTCGACGGCCATGAGGTGGTCACCCGCTCGCCGCAGGATGGCCTGGCGAACGGCATTGTCTATATTTCCGAAGACCGTAAGCGCGACGGCTTAGTGCTGGGCATGTCGGTGAAAGAGAACATGTCCCTGACGGCGCTAGGCTATTTCAGCCGCAGCGGCGGCAGCCTGAAACACAAAGATGAGCAGCAGGCGGTCAGCGATTTTATCCGTCTCTTTAACGTTAAAACCCCATCGATGGAGCAGGCTATTGGCCTGTTGTCCGGCGGGAATCAGCAGAAAGTGGCGATTGCCCGCGGGCTGATGACGCGCCCGAAAGTGCTGATCCTGGATGAGCCCACCCGCGGCGTGGACGTGGGCGCGAAGAAAGAGATATATCAGCTGATTAACCAGTTCAAGGCCGACGGTCTGAGCATCATTCTGGTCTCTTCCGAGATGCCAGAGGTATTAGGCATGAGCGATCGCATTATCGTCATGCATGAAGGGCATCTCGGCGGTGAATTCACTCGCGAGCAGGCCACCCAGGAAGTTCTGATGGCTGCCGCTGTGGGCAAGCTTAATCGCGTGAATCAGGAGTAAGAAGATGACTACCCAGGCTGTTTCTGGTCGCCGCTATTTCACAAAGGCATGGCTGATGGAACAAAAATCGCTGATTGCCCTGCTGGTGCTGATCGCGATTGTCTCGACCATGAGCCCGAACTTTTTTACCGTCAATAACCTGTTCAACATTCTTCAGCAGACCTCCGTCAACGCCATTATGGCGGTGGGGATGACGCTGGTGATTTTGACCTCGGGTATCGATCTGTCCGTCGGTTCCCTGCTGGCCCTCACCGGCGCGATCGCCGCGTCGATTGTTGGTATTGAGGTCAACGCGCTGGTGGCCGTTGCCGCTGCCCTGGCGGCAGGTGCGGCAATTGGCGCCGTAACCGGCGTGATTGTGGCGAAAGGTCGCGTTCAGGCGTTCATCGCCACGCTGGTGATGATGCTGCTGCTGCGCGGTGTGACCATGGTGTACACCAACGGCAGCCCGATTAATACCGGTTTTACCGATAACGCCGATCTGTTTGGCTGGTTCGGTATCGGTCGCCCGCTGGGTGTCCCGACCCCGGTCTGGATCATGGCTATCGTCTTCCTGGCGGCATGGTACATGCTGCACCATACCCGTCTGGGTCGTTATATCTATGCGCTGGGCGGTAACGAAGCGGCAACGCGCCTGTCCGGTATCAGCGTTAATAAAGTCAAAATTATCGTTTACTCCCTGTGCGGCCTGCTGGCGTCTCTGGCGGGCATCATCGAAGTGGCGCGCCTCTCTTCCGCGCAGCCAACGGCGGGTACGGGCTATGAGCTGGATGCCATCGCGGCAGTGGTTCTGGGCGGTACGAGCCTTGCGGGTGGTAAAGGTCGCATTGTTGGGACATTGATCGGCGCACTGATCCTCGGTTTCCTGAATAATGGTTTGAATTTGTTAGGTGTTTCCTCCTATTACCAGATGATCGTTAAGGCAGTGGTGATTTTGCTGGCGGTACTGGTAGACAACAAAAAACAGTAACTGACGACACTACAGGACATCTTAGATATGAACATGAAAAAACTGGCTACCCTGGTTTCTGCTGTCGCGCTGAGCGCAACCGTAAGTGCTAACGCCATGGCGAAGGACACCATCGCGCTGGTTGTCTCTACCCTGAACAACCCGTTCTTCGTCTCCCTGAAGGATGGCGCGCAGAAAGAAGCAGATAAACTGGGCTACAACCTGGTGGTGCTGGATTCTCAGAACAACCCGGCGAAAGAGCTGGCTAACGTTCAGGACTTAACCGTTCGTGGTACCAAAATCCTGCTGATCAACCCAACCGATTCCGACGCGGTCGGTAACGCCGTGAAGATGGCAAACCAGGCGAAGATCCCGGTCATCACCCTTGACCGTCAGGCAACGAAAGGGGATGTGGTCAGCCACATTGCGTCTGATAACGTACTGGGCGGTAAAATCGCTGGCGACTACATCGCGAAGAAAGCAGGTGAAGGCGCGAAAGTGATCGAGTTGCAGGGGATCGCCGGGACTTCCGCGGCCCGTGAACGTGGTGAAGGTTTCCAGCAGGCTGTAGCGGCGCACAAATTCAACGTGCTGGCGAGCCAGCCGGCAGACTTCGACCGTACAAAGGGCCTGAACGTCATGCAGAACCTGCTGACCGCGCATCCTGATGTGCAGGCGGTATTCGCACAGAACGACGAAATGGCGCTCGGTGCGCTGCGTGCGCTCCAGACTGCGGGTAAATCAGATGTGATGGTTGTCGGATTTGACGGCACGCCGGATGGTGAAAAAGCAGTAAATGATGGCAAACTGGCTGCGACCATCGCTCAGCTGCCTGAGCAAATTGGCGCGACTGGCGTGCAAACTGCCGATAAAGTGCTGAAGGGCGAAAAAGTTCAGGCCAAATATCCTGTTGACCTGAAACTGGTCATTAAGCAGTAAAGGCGATTCAGGCAGTCGCTGGCTGCCTGAGGGACACCAAATAAAAGAAAAGTGTGGCATACGCCACCGGGTAAGACCGGTGGCGCTCTCAGATGGACACCTCAATACATGAAAACCGCAGGCAACCTCGTCGTCCTTGGCAGTATCAATGCCGATCACATTCTTAACCTTGAAACGTTCCCCACTCCGGGCGAAACCGTCACTGGCAATCAGTATCAGGTGGCGTTCGGCGGTAAGGGCGCAAACCAGGCGGTTGCCGCCGGACGCAGCGGGGCGAATATCGCGTTTATCGCCTGTACGGGTGATGACGATACCGGCGAGCGCGTACGCAAACAGCTGGCAAGCGACAACATCGACATTGCACCCGTCAGCGTGGTTGCAGGGGAATCTACCGGCGTGGCGCTGATTTTCGTCAATGCGGAAGGTGAGAATGTCATCGGTATTCATGCGGGGGCTAATGCCGCGTTAACGACTGAACGCGTCGAAGCGCAGCGTGGAATCATCGCCGGAGCGGAAGCCCTGCTGATGCAGCTGGAGTCACCGGTTGAAAGCGTGCTGGCCGCCGCGAAAATTGCGCATGAAAATCATACTCCTGTCGTACTTAACCCTGCGCCTGCCCGTGTATTATCAGACGAGCTGCTGGCGCTGGTGGATATCATTACCCCGAACGAAACCGAAGCGGAAAAGCTGACGGGTATCCGTGTCGAAAATGATGACGATGCAGCGCGTGCCGCGCTTGCACTGCATGAAAAAGGCATCGGCACCGTAATCATCACCCTCGGCAGCCGTGGGGTGTGGGCTAGCGTCAATGGCGAAGGCCGTCGCGTACCGGGCTTTAAGGTCAAAGCCATTGATACCATCGCCGCAGGAGACACCTTCAACGGTGCACTGGTAACGGCGCTGCTGGAAGGAAAAGCAATGGATGACGCGATCCGCTTCGCGCATGCCGCCGCTGCGATTGCGGTGACGCGTAAAGGCGCTCAGCCTTCTGTTCCATGGCGTAAAGAGATTGATGAATTCTTAAGTCAGCAGGGGTAACGCTTGGCCACAATGAAAGATGTCGCCCGTATGGCGGGCGTTTCTACCTCGACTGTCTCCCACGTAATCAATAACGATCGCTTCGTCAGCGAGGCGATTCGGGAGAAAGTTGACGCTGCAATTAAAGAACTCAACTATGCGCCGTCTGCGCTGGCCCGCAGCCTGAAGCTCAACCAGACGCGCACCATCGGCATGCTGATCACGGCCAGTACCAACCCTTTTTATTCTGAACTGGTGCGCGGCGTGGAGCGCAGCTGCTTCGAGCGCGGCTACAGCCTGGTGCTGTGCAATACCGAAGGCGATGAGCAGCGCATGAACCGTAACCTGGAAACGCTGATGCAAAAACGCGTCGACGGGCTGCTGCTGCTCTGTACCGAAACGCATCAACCTTCGAAAGAGATCATCCAGCGTTACCCTTCTATTCCCACGGTGATGATGGACTGGGCGCCGTTCGACGGCACCAGCGATCTAATCCAGGATAACTCGCTGCTGGGCGGCGATATGGCGACTCAGCATCTGATCGATAAAGGTCATACCCGCATTGCCTGTATTACCGGCCCGCTGGATAAAACCCCGGCGCGCTTGCGTCTGGAAGGCTATCTTTCGGCCATGGAACGGGCGGGGCTTGCCATTCCTGATGGCTATCGCATCACCGGCGATTTCGAATTTAACGGTGGATTTGAAGCAATGCAGAAACTGCTGGCGCAAGAGCTGCGCCCGCAGGCGGTGTTTATCGGTAACGATGCGATGGCATTCGGAGCTTATCAGGCGCTGTATCAGGCGGGATTACGTGTTCCGGACGACATGGCGATCGTCGGTTACGATGATATCGAACTGGCGCGCTACATGACGCCCCCACTGACCACCATCCATCAGCCGAAGGATGAACTGGGCGAGCTGGCCATCGATGTGTTGATCCACCGCATGGCCCAGCCCACGCTGCAACAGCAACGTTTGCAGCTTACTCCTGTTCTGATGGAACGCGGTTCGGTTTAGCCTTCTCTTTGTGACGCTCTTTAATCAGGTTCCGGCCGTCTTTTGGTTTTAACAACATAAAGACCACCGCCGATACCACGGTAAGCGCGCCCATAGTGATAAAGGTATAGTGGAACTGCTCAACGGTATTAGTTCCCTCGAACCCTTCATAAAACCGCAGTACCGCCGCGCTCACGGCAACCCCGAGGCTGATCGACAGCTGTTGAGTGACCGCCAGTACGCTGTTGCCGCTGCTGGCATTCTCGTCGGTGAGGTCCGCAAGGGTGATGGTGTTCATCGACGTAAACTGCGTCGACATGGCCATACCCAGCACAAACAGCGGCAGGATCAGCATCCAGATTGGTAACGCCGCAGATTGCAGGGAGAACTGCGCAATCATCAATCCGATAAAGATCGTCACGCCAACCAGCGTCTTACGATAGCCAAACCAGCGCAGCACCTGCGTGACCGTCGATTTTGCCAGAATCGAGCCCATCGCCGTGGGCGCCATCATGCAGCCAGCAATCAGGGCCGGATAGCCGAAACCGACCTGGAGCATCAGCGGCATCAGGAACGGTACGCAGCCCGTGCCCAGACGCGAGGCAATATTGCCCGCGATCCCGACGGAGAACGTTCGGGTGTTAAACAGAGATAAAGAGATAAGCGGTGTCGGATGGCGACGCGCATGACGTATATATAGAAGGAACAGCAGAATACCGCTGAGGATGACGGCCAGCGCCAGCCACGTCGCTACGATTTTCTCGCCAAACAGCTCCATCCCGCTGGAGAACAGGACCAGGCTCAGGCCAAACAGGAAGAAACCACCCATATCGAAGCTGCGTCTTGGCGTGGTGAAGTTCGGCATATATTTGCGGGCATAAATCAGCCCTGCCATACCAATCGGAATATTAATCAGGAAGATCCAGTGCCAGCTAGCCCAGGTCACCAGTACGCCGCCGAGAACCGGGCCAAGTATCGGGCCGACCAGCCCCGGCATAGTCACAAAGTTGAGCACCGGGAGCAGTTCGCTGCGCGGATAGGCGCGTAATAACGCCAGACGCGCGACGGGCATCATCATCGCGCCGCCTATCCCCTGTAGAACGCGGAAGATAACCAGTTCCGTCAGAGAGGTGGAGAGGGCGCAAGCCAGAGAACCGAGCGTGAACAGCGTCACCGCCAGCATGAACACTTTGCGTGTGCCGAAACGATCGGCCAGCCAGCCGCTGACCGGAATAAGCATCGCCACCGTCAGGGTGTAGCTGATGATGGCGGATTGCATCGCCAGCGGGGAGCGGTTAAGGCTTTGGGCTATGGCGGGAAGGGCGGTATTGAGGATAGTGGCATCCAGTGCCTGCATAAAGAACGCCATGGCTGCAATCCACGGCAGTCCGGCCATACTGCGTGCTTTTTTCTCTGTCATTTATTTACCTGCTGGTGGGTTGGCGCGGCCAGCAACGCCTGGCACGCACTCAGGGCTCGCTGCCCGTCGCTCTCCTGAATGGCATCGACTATCGCCTGATGCAGATCCAGCTTCACCACCTCATCCTGCGTAATAGAGGTAAAGTAAGTGTGGTACACAGAATGGAATAAAGAAGCAAAGGAGGTCAGGAAAGGATTTCCGCTCATATTATAGATATGTTCATGCCAGGCCATATCGACCGCTATCCAGCGCTCGCGGTTAAAGTGCTTTTTCAGATCCACCATCTCTTCCATCAAAGTATTGAGCTGCGCTTTTTGCTCTGCTGTGCCGAGCGTGGCGGCAAGCAGGCAGGCCTGAGGCTCAAGACTGCTGCGCATGACCAGAAAGTGATCGACGACCTGATTAAAGTTATCTTCGGTCATCCACCAGGTGAGTAACTCCTGATCGAGAAAGTTCCAGTTTCCCTGAGGCATAACGCGGGTGCCAATGCGCGGGCGTGGAAGCACCATCCCTTTCGCCGTTAATGTTTTTACCGCTTCGCGAACGGCGGTACGGCTAACGCCAAACTGATCTCCCAGCTCCATCTCGCTTGGCAGGATGCTACCTGGAGCATATTTACCCGCTAAGATCAGCTGCGCCAGTTTCTCTGCCAGCACATAGGACAGGTTTTTTTGAGCTGCCAGCTGTTGTGCGCTTAATGGCATCGCTTTTATTCCTTAAATATTGATGCGGTTAATTATGCCATCTCAGGTGTGATTGTGGTTGCAGATACATCAAATAGAACAATTTGTAGCTTGAACTCATCGCTTTTGGTGAAAAAAAACACGGTCAGAAACTTTTTTTAAATTTCCTCTTGTCACTTCAGAAGAACTCCCTATAATGCGCCTCCACTGACACGGAAAAACGGCACGCAAGCCGCCGGGTCAGCAGAGAAAAGCAAAACAAACGCTTGACTCTGAAGCGGGAAAGCGTAATATGCACACCCCGCGCCGCAGCGAAAACGAAGCGGTACTGCTCTTTAACAATTTATCAGACAATCTGTGTGGGCACTCAAAGTGACATGGATTCTTAATGTCCTCGGACACTAAATGAATACCAAGTCTCAACGAGTGAACACGTAATTCATTAC